>NZ_JBAWHG010000032.1:0-7409 GCF_049593655.1 Chlorobium sp. | reverse complement strand
TAAACGTCGATTCGTAACGGTAACGAATATCCCCTTTCCAGTTCCAGTCTACAGCTTCAGCGTTGTTGAAGCCGAGAGCAGCTGCCAGACCGACCAGTAAAGCGACTTTTTTCATAGTAAGAGTAGGATTGGTTAGTGTGATGCGTTCATGAATTCTTCCATGCCGTTTTGTGCATGTTCCGATTCGTGGGCTAATCTACCACTCCTTTTATTGAGGAATCGTTAAGGGAATGCTACAAGATTGCAAACTCGACAAGTGTCGTATAAAAAGCGAAATTACCGCATAAAACAGCTATGCCTACAATTTGATATCCGTCACAATAACCGCGCCCCGGAACCGGCCATCGGGAAACACAACCCTGCCTTTGGAGTTGATGACGATATGGGGAAACCCGTTTTTTTCAAGCCGGGAAAGCAGCTTCTGCAGGTCCTTGCGGCCTGACGGCTTGATGATGATATCGGCACGTGCGTTGACCTTGTGGACGTCGTGCTGCTGCAACTCTTCGTGCACATAAAATTCGGCCTTTACATTCTCTCTGAGTTCGTCAAGCTGCAGCATGGTTCTTCCCCGGTAAATGTGTTAGCCGAAAATGTGCTACGATTTCGGAATATCAGTCTGCAGCTTTCTCTTCTTGTATTCGAGAAGCGAATGCATGCCTGCTGTCAGTTCGCTGTATATCCGGCTTCTGCTGTCTTTAACCCGGCTGTAGAGTTTCAGGATATCAAGCGTGAGAATGATCCTTGTGCAGCCGCAATTCAGATCTCCGAACAGATGCCTGCCGATCACTTCAAATCCAAGCACCCTGGTATGGAAGTTCAGGGGGGAGTGCTGTTCGTTTTCAAAAACATCGGTAATGAAGTGGGTATAATCACGGGAAACAACCTCCTCGGTTGCGGCTCTCATGAGACGAAGCGCGATCCGGTGGTTGCGCCGGAACTCCCAGGGAATCATGAATCGTCCTATTTCCACATACCTGCCCTGCTGCCTCAGAAAATCGGCATCGATACCCGGCACGAAAGTCACATGGTAAGCTTCGGGAAGATTCAGGGGCGGATCGTACAGCAATCTGAGCACGCCTGCGGGACGGCCGTTCACCCTGGCAATGAACCAGGAAAAAGGCTGATCGGCATCGAGATCCTCCGGTATCTGGGAGTGAGCGCTGCTGATCCAGTTTTTCTCCTTCTGGAAAACCTGCTCGATAATGTCGATAACCCCCTGGCGGTCATCGGAACCCAATACCCGCTGAACAGTTATACCGGACATGGCAGCTCCTTTTTGCTGGTTGTATGATTGAAAACGCATAATCCGGAAACAGGAGATTCCGGCTCTCCGAAGCTTTTCCCGCATAGTTCCGAAAGCTTCCGCATGAGCGTTCGGGTCGTTGCATCCGCCAGATCGTGCTGCTGGCGACGGCTCTCGCCATAACTGCCGTTTCGTGCATTGCATGCCGTATATCGCTCCGACCATTCGGAGAAAGAGAGCGGAGTCCCGACCGTGAGAACCATCCGGCCGAAAACCGGGATTCTGCCCTTTTGCCGGCGTACCGGAAAATCTATACCCACCGGTATTACCGGTTTTCCTGACTGGAGAACGATATGGCCGATACCCGGCTTTGCCCTGGCAAGGCGTTCGGGATGAGGGTTTCTTTTGCCTTCGGGAAAAATGCCGATACTCCCCCCCTCTTCAAGCCTCCGGCAACAGCGTTCGACAACACCCGGCGACGGCAATGCGGGCCGTCGTCTTTCGATCAGCGGAATTGTCGATCGTTTATGATAGACGTAGAGTGGATCGGTCAATCGCATCAGCCAGCCGAGCACAGGAATTTTCCCGTACATCCAGTCAATGACAAAACTCACCGTTCTTCCTCCGAGATGGAACATGAGAAAAACCGGAACAAGCAGGGATTCAAGCGCATTGTTATGGTTGAATACATAAATTGCCGACCCGGACTGCGGAAGGTTTTCAAGCCCCGTTGCACGATTCAGGAACAGGTTCGGCACCATAAGCAGCCTGAGCAGCAGGGCTTTTCGAAAGCTGAGGTAAGGAAGTGGCCTGAAGAGGGTTTGCATGATTTTTTCATTACCTTTTTTCTGTAGGAAAAACCGGCGAAATGCTGTTTTCCAACCACTTCAGGCAATAAAGAAAATCAGTGTTGGGTAACGGTTACGGTTGTGTAACGATTCTGAAAATTGTGAGCGACCCAGCTTATTATGTCTCGGGACCGTAACAGGAATGGCCGTTACGGAAGAAACCGACTGTTTTTCCAAAGCATAAAGCCGCCGCCCGATGAACCTGCTTCAGAATGTCATAATCCTGACAACAGGCTTTCTCCTTTCGCAGGTGCTTATTGCAACGAATACCCATTACCGGCTCATCGCATTTCTGCTCCGGCATGGCGGGTCGGGTTTCCGTTCGCTCCTGACATCGGTTCTCCTGATCTCCTACGGACTCTCGATATTTCTTTCCAATACCGTCGTGGTACTGGCCATGCTCCCGGTCATCAACCGCCTTATGAACTTTCTCTCGGACAGGGCATCAAAAAAAGAGATCGCGACGATGTTCTATCTTGCCCTGACCTTCGGAGCAACAACCGGGGGACTGGCATCCCTCAGCGGCAATCCTCTCAATGCCTTCGCCGTCGGCCTTCTGGAGTTCTACCGTGTCGATCACAGGGAACAGGTCAACTTCTTTTCCTGGCTGATGGTGGGGCTTCCGGTTTCGCTCCTGATCATTACCTGCGGGCGTACGATACTCCTCCATGCGGCCCGGAACTGCAGTGAGACCGCGCTTGTCTACGCCACAAGTTCCGAAACAGCTCTCTTCCCGCATCGTCCACTGCTGTTTTTCGCTATCAATATGGGGTTCGTCACCACCCTGACCGGGGTGCAGTTTTTCCTGAAACCGGAGCCGTCGGTTGCGAGCCTGTCGTGGATAGATCTTTCATTCCTCTGCTACGGCGTGTTCTTCATCCTGTTTTCCTTCCTCTATCCGGAAAAAAAAGGCGAACCCCGAAGCATCCGCAAAAACGCGCTCTTTCTCATCTTCTTCGTTGCTGCTTTTCCGGTGCTCCTTTTCAGCCGGATCGCCATGGAGATGGAGCGGCATCTGCGGATTCCGCTCACCCCGTTCCACGTCGTTCCGGAACGGGCGCTTCAGAAATTTTTCGATGCCGTCTGGGGACGCATCTTCGGTGAACAGCCCGGAAGCCTTGAAACGCCGAACGGCAACGCAGTACTCTCCATCAACAGAATCATTCTCGATATTCCCTATTTCGGACTGCTGCTCATCATGATCTTCGGATCGCTGCTCTACTTTGCCGTAAAAGCCGGAGACAACCCCGCAACGCCTGAAAGCGACGGTTACATCATAACCTCTCTCGGCGCGCTTGTCCTCGGAGTTCTCGAACCGCTGAAATCCCCTCTGCTGTTTCTCCCCGTCATGAACATGGCGGCAGTCTTTTCCTCGGAACTGCTCAGCAATACCGCAATCGTGGCGATCCTCGCTCCGCTTGTAATCACTCTTGCCCCGCACACCTCGCTCAGCGCGCTCCTGCTGCTGCTCTCGCTGACCATTGGAGCCAGCGCGGCTTACATGACGCCCCTGGCCTCTCCGGCAAACACGCTGGCCTTCGGAGGACTGGAACACGTATCGCTGAAAACCGTCGTAAAAGCCGGCCTGATCATGAACATCACGTCGGCAGCGCTGATTTCGCTGACATTTCTGGGGATTTCGTTTTTTCTGTAGCCGGTGAAGGATGCCGTTATCTGGATCCGGCCGCTACCGAACCGTTCAAACGCCGGATCAGCAGCAGAGCCGCAAGTGCGAGAATAGCATCGGCCGACCAGATGGAGAGTGCCGGATCGAGAAGACCTCGTTCGGCAAGCTTTTCGCCGGAAATGATCATGGACCAGTAGAGCACGAAAAAAAGGAGGGAGAGACCGGCGCCTGCCCCGAACCCGCCGCGCCGTGCAAGCACCCCGAGCGGCACTCCGGCAAGGGCGAAAACCAGACAGGCAAACGGAAGGGCATATCTTTTATGGAATTCGGCCATGTAGCCGTTGTATTTCTCCTGCAGCGAAACAAGACGCCGGCGGACGTCCGGACCGGCCTCTGCAGAAGCCGCGCTCCGTTCGGCTGCAGCGATGTCCCGCTTCAGGATTTTTCCGGCGGCAAGCAGTTCTTCGGCTGAAAGCTCGCGCGCATCACCCCGCATCCGGTCTTCAGCAGTGCGGGTGAAACCGAACCCTGATGACTCGAAAACAATACGGTGCCGTGCGAAACTCATCGTCCGGTATCGGATCAGCTCGGGATATCCGATTTCATGCAGTTCGCCGTTAAAAAGCGTCATCACGAGATAGCGGTCGTCAGGCGAAAACCCGATAATGCCCTTTTCGGCGCTCACCATCGTCCGGTGTCCCGGCCTCGTCAGGTCGTAAAGACGCACGCCCCTCATCTCTCCTGAAGCCTCGTCGGTTTCACCGACAAAAATCGAATACCCGTCGATAAAGCTCGAAAAGGCATTTTCCGTAAGACCGAAGGCGGGCTTGGCCCTCAGAATATCGGCCATGAGCGCTTTTGATCGGTAATTGGCATCGGGTATCACCACATTATTGAAGCGCTCCACGAGAAGCGACAGACCAGCCGCCACAACCAGTACCGGAACCGCAAGGCGGAAAAGCGACAGACCCGAAGCCCTGAGCACCGTCATTTCCGAAGCATTTGTCATGGCTCCGTAAACCATGATCACGGAAATCAGCACCGCCATGGGAACGGCAAAAACAACCATCCAGGCCGACTGCAGCATCACCAGCTCGGCGATATCGGCAAAACCGATGCCCTTTCCCAGAAAACGGTCGGAAAAACCCGCGAGAAACTGCAGGACCAGCACGAAAATGATTGTGAAAAACGAAAGAAAGAAGGGCCCGATATGGGACTTGAGGATATAGCGGTCGATAATGTTCATAGACAAAATGGTCGTCCTCGGTGTCATCAGGTTTTCCGGTGTTGAGGCAATATACTGCCGAAAACCAATAAGAGCGGCATATCGGGATAAAAAAACCTTCCGGCAATTTCCCCCGTTACGCGATTGACGAACCGACAAGCACGCTAACCTGCAGTCCTGAGAAGTGTGCTATCACGGAAAATGCCTACCCGCTTGCGCACAAGCATCCCTCCCGTTTGCAAAGGACCGGATCGGAACAGGGTGTCGCAAATGGGTTACGAAAACACCGGATGAGTAATGGAATGCAACGGAACGGGAAAACGCATATCCCGGCAATCTCAAACATTATACTCGCTGAAATTGCCGGAATTGCAATCAAGGGAGATTACTGTACGAGATAATCGGAGAGTTTTCCGCCAGCAGCTTCGACATCCTTGACCCAGGACGGTTTAGGACCTCTGCCTACCCAGGTTTCACTATCGCTCTTGCGGTATTTGATCACGGAAGGTTTTTTTTCCTTGAAACCTCTTGAAACTCCTCTCGACTGAAGGTCATCCACCGTAATGTCGAACTCGGCCATTTTTGCTTTTATCTCGCTGATAGCCTCTCTTTTGCCTGCTGCTTTCTGTTCATTAATCTGCTTCTGGATTGAAGCCATCTGTGCCTGTAATTCCGCAATAGTTTGCATAATAAGTCATGATTATAATATTTCAAGAGATACTGAGAACAATTCAATATAAAAATTTTTTCCAATAAAAAATTCCGGAATACAGTTCTGAATTTATTCCCGATCTCGTCTTATTCAGAAAAATAAAAGCACCCGGCCATCTTCTCATGATCTATAAATTGTCTCAATCCTAAACATTTACTCTTATATCACACAAACACTCTATTCGCCGGCAAATAAAAAAACCGAGTAATTTCTCTCTATTGACATCAAACCGGAAAAAGGGAACAAGCCGGGACTTGGCTTCCGGTCAAAAGTCTACAGCCGAACATAATTTCCGAACCGATTTACTGTAGTATTTTTTCCGTCATTCCTGAAAAGCGGCGCCCATTACGTGCCCTTGCCGGAGATTCTCATTAAACGACAGTTTATTGAGAATCGTATTTCTTTTACGCAACGACATTGCAGCTTGACGTGGATTTGTATGTCTTATCGATAATTATGGAGCCGGCATACCCTGTCAATCTTTTTTCTCTGTAGCGATCCTGTATTGATGATCTCTGTAGCACAACGGATCATTCCCTCCATCGGCACAATCCCCATCAACGCACAGAAATTGTCTGCAGCATTATACTTGACCTTATCCTGGTCAACCCAAAAAAAAAACCCATGGATATTCGATGCACAAAAATCCTTTTCGATTTGAGAGTCCGTGACCACATAATCGCAGATGTGATTCCTCAGCTTTTCATCCGCCATCGAGAAGTCCCGCGAGCACTGACCTGTGGTAAAGATTACGATATCGCACCGATCGGCAATTTCATCGCATGCCAATCGCCCGATAATAATGCCGGGGTTTTGCTCCCTGATCAGGAAGGCTGCTTCAGCAATGAAATGTTCCGGATTCTCCCGGTACTACCTGAAAACCACAGGATGAATTTCCAGGGAAATCCCGGCAATGCTTTTGCAGGCAAAATCAGTAGTACCTGCAGGCTTGCAAAAAAGGCAATCCCGAGCATCGAGTGAATTGAAATCTTATTTGTCTCACCGGCAGTCTCCCCAATCTTAAAACTCTCGCAACAATCGAGTTGCTCGGCGATATCATACGTATTAATTGCCAGGCGCCATACCTTCAGTGACGCAGACTTTCCTCAAAATATTGTGTCAATTGTCTCATTACGGGGGCGCTGTCCGGTTATACCATTTTTACCGGATCACCGTTCATCCCGGATCGTCAGTTATAACAGCTACAGATGCCGATGACGCCACTCTATCGATTATCGACGTATGAGCGGAGTTCTTCCGGGACACACGCCTGTCTCTGGCTCGCGTCCATCCTTGTTTTGTGGCGGAGGTTATCGGGAGGAAACCATTTGAAGCCATCATGCAGGCGATCACGATTCAGCATGCAACTGAGGATCGATGCAAAGGTTGTCCGGCCCTCTGGCAGGGCAATCACCGGACAAAGGAATGTTCCACTCTCTCTTTTTCGACGATTGCCAATACGGAAGGAATCAGGGGGAATGCGGCAGCAGCTCTCACTGCTGAAAGATAATTTCCGCCGAACCTGCCCGACAGACCCGACTCAGCGGACAAAACCTGTTTTACCGGTAAAACACCCTGCCTCCCTGAAAGCACAAAACCCGCAGCTCCTTGCGGAACTGCGGGTTTTGCTGCTGGTGCACCCGGGAGGACTCGAACCTCCAACCCACTGATTAAGAGTCAGTTGCTCTACCGATTGAGCCACGGGTGCATTGCCTAAAAGAATATTATTTCGCCGGAGCAGCAGGAAGTAACGG
>NZ_JBAWHG010000031.1:0-88696 GCF_049593655.1 Chlorobium sp. | reverse complement strand
GGCCAGCTGGCCCAGGAAAAAAACTCGGCGCTTCAGGCGCTTGCCGTCGGCATTGCGCATGAGATGCGCAACCCGCTTGGGCAGGTGCGCTACAATCTCGACGCGATCCAGGATGAGTTGCCGGCATACTATACCGGGAGAGCATCCGGTGAGATCAGCGAAGAGGTTCTCGCCAAGATCTACGCCGGCATAGCGCAGGGTCAGATGGCCGTGAACAGGGGGGTGCAGGTCATCGATATGATTCTCGAAGAGGTCAGAAACGAGGACCCGTTCAGGAGCGGCAGCACCTACCTTTCTGCAATGGCGGTAACCCGCAAGGCGCTCGATGAATACGGGTATGAGTCCGACGAAGAGCGCCGGAAGGTGCATTTTTCAAGCGAAGACGACTTCATGTTCAAGGGCGTTGAATCGATGTATGTTTTTGTGATCTTCAACCTCGTCATGAACGCCCTGTATTTTTTGCGGCTCGATCCGAAAGGGGGGATTTTCATCAAAACCCGAAGGGGTGAGCGCATGAACGGCGTGATCGTCAGGGATACCGGCCCCGGTATAGCAAAAGATAATCTCACAAGAATTTTCGATCCGTTCTTCACTTCCGGAAAAAAGGGAGGAACCGGTCTCGGTCTGGCCTACTGCAAACGGGTCATGCGGCTGTTCGGGGGTGATATAACCTGCGAATCCGTACAGGGCGAGTATACGGAATTCACCCTGGGCTTTCCGGTTGTCAACGAGGAAGAGCTGGCTCGTTTCGAAGAGCAGCTCTACAGCGACAACCGTTCGGTTTTCAAGGGTAAACGCATTCTCCTGGCCGACCATGACGGCGAGCGCAGAAAGCGGGTTACGAGTCTGCTCGGTCCTCTTGGCGTTGAGATTGAAGAAACGGAAGATGGTGGGGATGTGCTCGGAAAGATATCGGCAGGGCACTACGACCTGCTGCTTTGCGAGATGGAGCTGCCCGTCAACGACGGGTGCCGGCTGACCGCCCTCCTGAACGGGAACAACGGGGTCAACCCGTTCCTGCCCGTAGTGGCCTACTCGGCAGAACCCTCCTATCTCTATTTCGGAAGGGCTGAAAAGTCCGGAATAGCGGAGCTGCTGTCCCTTCCGTTAATGCTCCAGCCGATGGTTTCGGCGCTATCGGCAGCGCTTTCTTTAAAAGGCAGGCAGTTCGAGAAGAAAGACCTTTCGGAAAAGAAAGTACTGCTTGTTGACGACTCTTCGGTCAACCGGACCGCAGTCAGGGGCATGCTGCAGCATCTCGGCATAACCCATGTGGTCGAAGCCTCCAATGGAATCGACGCGCTGGAAATCATTGAAAAAATGGCACTGGATCTGCTGCTGCTCGATATACAGATGCCGGTGCTCGACGGCCTCGAGGTTACGCGGCGCATCCGGAAAGGCAGTTCACTGAACGGATCGGTTCCGATTATAGCCATGAGCGGTGAATCGGACAGCGCCATTATCGAAGAAGCGATGCAGAGCGGCATGAACGCCTATCTCGTCAAGCCGGTCGACCGCCTGCTCATCCAGCAGAAAATCCTGCAGATCGTCTGAGCGCATAATGTATTCAGCGTTTTACATCAGAAGCCGGTTGACGGGGCTGGCAGATTGTCAAGCTCTCGCAAAGAAGGCCGTGTTCGAATACGGTCTCTCGCGGGCCGAAACGGCGCGGCATCTTGGCGTGACCTCCAATGCCGTGAGTTATATGCTCGGGAGTAAATAAAGCCGGAGGCATAGCCTCAGGTATTGTGTTCAGGGATCAGCGTTATGAATTTCGTCGTTGATGTACAGAAACTCAAAGGTGTAATACTCATGTCGCCGTCAACCCCACCGCGCGAAGACCGCAAGATCATAACGGACGCTGAAAACGAGGCAGAGGCTTTGCTGTCGGAACCGGGACAGGCAAAAGGCCTGCGTTCTGATCCTGACTGGGTCAGCCATATCCCCGACGGGCTCTGGCTGAAACCCGAGGAGATGGCTGCTTCCGAAGCCCGAATCATATGGCAGGCCCTCGACCTTGCCCCCGGCAGGGAGGTTCTTGACTGTCCGTGCGGGGACGGACGTGTCGGCATCCATCTGGCCCGACGCGGCATCCGGTACACCGGGCTGGACATCAACCCCCGTTTTATCCGGCGTGCAGGAGAACGCTTTGCCGCAGAAGGGCTGGAGGGTGCTCTCCTCCTGAGAGACATGCGGGAGCTGGACTATGAGGGGAGATTCGAGGCCGTGGTGAACTGGTTCAACAGTTTCGGCTACTACGACGTCGAGACGGATTTTCTCGTTCTGCAGCGTCTTGCCATGGCCCTTCGTCCCGGAGGGCGGCTGATCATCGAAGCTCCGAATCCTGTCGAGGTGGCCGCCGATACGGAGCAAAAACTCGATATTGAGGGTATCGAGGTTGTCAAGCAATGGGATGAACCCTCCAGAAGAGTGCTGTACATCCTGAACAGGCTGGAGGAGAACGGACGGACTGTCAGGGTGGTGAGCGGGGTCCGCCTTTACTCCCTTTCCGAGTACCGGCGGCTTTTCCTGCTGGCCGGTCTTGAGCTGGAACAGGTTTACGACGAGCTACTGGGGGAGTACACGGAGCGTTCCCGAAGGATGATCCTCCTTGGCCGAAAACCCCGGCATCCGGACATTGCCGAATCCGGTTAGGCTAATCGAAGATCGCATTCCCGGGAGGAATGCGCAGTCACACCAGTGCAATGCCGCGGACTGTTTTCAGGCTGACGGAATACCAGAGCCCTCTGATGAAATGGATGCATACCAGCGAGACCAGCGCTCCCTCGATACCGAAAAACCAGATCGCGACGGGAGTCGCGACAGTGCTGATCACGAGGATTTTGCCTGAAATCGCGGAGGCTTCCCTGGCATAACCGGTTAATCTGAGAAACGGTGATGCAAGTCGCAGGATGGCGTTGATGGAGGTGCCGACGAGAATGAAGTTGAACCAGTTCCTGTAGGCAATCATGTCACTGTGAAACCATCCGAGTATCGACTCGGCATTAACGATAAGTATCGAAGTGGTGAAGATGTTTATGAGCAATAACCACAGGGCGTTGCTCGAATAATATTTCTGCAGGGCCTCCCTGTCGTTTTCAATCGTGGAAATGCGCGATGATATGAAATAGAGTATTGCGCTGAAATTGACCCAGATTATCGAAGAGATAAAAACCAGCAGCGAAAAGGCGCCAACGGATTTTTCGTTGCTGTGAAGCAGTTCCAGACTCCAGATTTCGATGACCGATACGAAATTGTTTGACAGATCCGTAATCAGCATCGGTATGCAGGCGGATCTCCATTCCGATATGCAGAGCTGCAGTTTTTCGCCGAAAAAATCGAACGGTATCGATTTCAGGCTCAGCCAAGACTGCACCGTGATGGTCAGCAGCAGACTTGACAGAAGCAGGGCGATCGCCTCGTATTCGTTGATGGTTGCATTGAAATAAATCCAGATGCAGATACCACCCAGAAACAGCAGGGGTTTCAGCAGTTCGGTGGTCAGGCTTGACAGGTACCGGCGATGCATGGCCAGCAGTAATGCCCCCAGGATCGTGAATACGGAGAGCGCAGGGGTCAGAATCATCGCGAAGTATGATTCGTGGAGGAGTTTTTCGAGATGATAACGGCGGAGAAAATAATCGACAGCGAGAGACAGGCTTCCGGCGCAAATGCAGATGATGAGGGTGAGTTTCAGGTAATAGGCGATGTATCCCTTGATTTTTTTCCACTCCCTGTTCTCAAGATATTTTGGAATGAAACGGTTGAGGCCTGAATCGCCTCCCAGAATGAATATTACCGAAAAAAGCGTGGCGACGCTGACCGCCACATTGAAATCGCCGAGGCCGTCGAGATCGAGATTTCCGGTAAGAAATTTGTTCGTGACGTATTCGGCTGTAAAACCGGCATACAGTATTGCCAGCAGGATGATGTTCTTCATGACGCAATAGTTCCTGTTCCTGAATCCCCTGTGGAAAAGCGCACGATCACCGGAGTTGATCAGCCGGGCACGACGTTGTACGGCTGGCGGATGTTCAGCGTGTACAGCGAACGCTTTCCATCATGTTTCTCCTTCGCCGAGCGGGTGAAAATCAGGCCGACAGGGAGGTATTGCAGTGTTTCGGTCATATAGTTGGAGCTGCTTTCCGTATCGATGATGATCGAACCGTTTTTTCGCACCTCTTCCAGGATATGGGTATAAAGCAGCATCTCGCGCAGGGCGGCGGGAACAACGGGTTCCGTGAACACAATGGGTTCCGCTGACTCGATTATCACGTTCTGCCGGTAGACTTTCTCCTGTTCCACAAAAGAGTGGATGAGCGGCCCGCACTTGCATGCCTTGTCAAGCCACCATTCCACCTCTTCCGGAGCGGTGATTGTTTCCAGCTGGTCTGGAAATGTTTCCGAAAACGAGTTCCGGATACCGTAAACGAGCGCTCCGAATTTCCGGTCGAGCGAACCGGTACGGGCATTGATGTTATAACAGCCCATGTGTTCCCGGAGCTGCCCGGTCATATCCTCTGAAGCCCTGGCCAGGGTTGCGAACAGCTGCCGGGGATCGCGCTGATAATGCTGGTGTACGAAACGGGCCATATCGATCAGGTGCTCGGGATCGCCCGTTTCGCCGGTATAGCCCCAGAACTCCCAGTCGATTTCGACACCGTGTTCCGCAAGAGGCGAGAAAACCCTGCCAAGGGTTTCGGCTACGGCCCCGAAACGCGCTCCTGCAGTGGGCAATAACTCGCCTGAGCAGTGCCAGAGCTTGCCGCTCGAATCACGCCGGTACTGGTAGCTGGGGCAGACAAGACTGGTCAGGCGAACCTTACCCCGGCCTGCCTGATCGGCCAGCTCGCCGAGGGCAAGGCTCAGAAACAGGGTGTCGTTATCCCTCTTCTGCATGGAGGCGATGCCCAGAAGCGCAGGGACAACTTCCCTGAGCAGGGTAACGGCAAGGGGCTCGTTCCACTTCGGCCAACGGCTCATGGCCTCAAGGAGCGGCAGGTAGATCCGTTCCGAGAGAGCCCGTGCCTTGAGCTGGGCGCTGAAAACCGGAGGAGAGACAAGCGGGCCGAGAAAGCTCTTTCCCAGCAGCGACGGAACAGCCTGGTAGTAGAATCTGAGGCTGCCCTTGAGCGTGGTCGAGGGTTTTCCCGTAATCCGCTCCAGGAGTCCAAGAAGCTCTTCGGTCCGCTCAGACCGGGTTCTGGCAGGGCTGGAAGTCGGTGTATGCATACAGTTTGTTCTCGAAATTTCGAAACGTGTATTTGCCGTCTTCTTTATCGATCACGTATTCCGGCGACAAGGGGACCTTGCCGCCGCCGTTTTCCATGTCTATCACCAGTTGCGGGGTTGCCATGCCGCTCATCCAGCCCTGGATGGAATGGATGATCTCAAGCCCGGTTTCCAGGCTGGTCCGGAAATGGCCGGTGCCTGTTACCATGTCGGGGATAAACAGGTAGTAGGGTTTTACCCGCATCCCGAGAAGCTTGCGCAGCAATTCCTTCATCACCTCCGGGCTGTCGTTCACGCCCCGCAGCAGTACCGACTGATTGCCGAGCTGAATGCCTGCGTCGGCCAGCATGGAGCAGGCCTTCTGCGACCGGGGGGTGATTTCGGCCGGGCAATTGAAATGCACATTGATATAGAGGGGGTGATACTTTTTCAGCATGGAGCAGAGTTTTTCGGTAACCCGCTCCGGATCGACGCAGGGGATGCGGGTGCCGATCCTGATAATGTCGATATGGGGGATATTTCTTACTGCCCTGATAACGTTCTCAAGACTTTCCAGAGGAAGGGTGAGCGGATCGCCGCCTGAAATCAGCACATCATGCACCTCCTCATGATCATTGAGATACTCCTCGACCCTGGCAAGCTCCTCATTGGTGATGGCTGTGGTCCTGTCGCTGATATTGCGTTTTCTGGTACAGAAACGGCAGTACATGGCGCAGTTGTTGGTCACGACAAGCAGTACCCGGTCCGGATAGCGGTGGTGCAGACGGGGCAGAGGGGAGTGATCGTCCTCTTTCAGAGGGTCAGACTGGCCTGATGCATCGGTCAGTTCCTCTTCGGAGGGGATGCACTGCCTGTATATCGGGTCGCCCGGTTCCCTGATCAGCCCGAGGTAATAAGGGGTAACCCGCATGGGATACTTTCGGGCTACCGTTCTGATAACCTCACGGTGCTGTTCGGTGAAGAATGGTATGCCGGCAAGGGCGGCCTGGCTGCACATGTTCTGCATCTTAAAACGCTGCCTCCATGAAAGCGGGATCGAAATTCGGGAATCGATGCCCGAGTTTTTCAGTTATCTGCTCTTTGCTGCCGACGGTTTCTTCCATAACCGAGCAATACTCGTCCATGGCCCGATGGAACAGGTATTCAAAATCGCGTTTTGTCAGGCGCGTTGTTTCATAGGTTGGCTGGTTGCGGCCATCATAATTGCTGTAATCCGGATCGACCCAGGTGATGTCGTATTGCTCTCTCCGCTCGTAAAACGAGGTGCCAGGGTAACCCACCAGCATGTTGATTTCAGCTGTGCTGGACAGACCGGAGCGAAGCCAGCTGCACATCGTGTCTATGGTCTGGCGGGCTGTTTCGTAGGTTTCGAGGGGAGAACCGATGAGCCAGTAGGTATGGGTTTCTATGCCCTCTTTCCTTGCGTATTCAAGCATGCGCATAACCTCGGGGAGCATGATGTTTTTGCCCATGATTCCGAGCAGCTCCTGATTGCCGCTTTCAACACCCACGTGCAGACAGCGGCAGTCAGCTTCACGCAGTCTGCGGAAATGCTCCCTTGTGGCTCCGGGGTTGACCCTGGTCTGCGCCTCCCAGTGCATTTCCGGCTGTAACGAACCCATCTGCCCGGCAATATCCATGGCATGGCCGAGATGATGAAGAAAGTCATGGGTGCCCAGGTAAAAGAATCGGCTGTTACGCTGTTCCATCAGGTAGGTAACCTCCTCTTTGAACCGCTCCGGATTCTGGCCTGTAACCTTGGGTTTCCAGAAATCCGCGCACCAGACGCAGTCGTTGGTGCAGCCGGTGAGAGGCGTTACCCTCGAAATGGGGATCGACAGACGCTTCTCTCCGCCCAGCTCCCGGCTGGTAAAGTTGTCTTCCAGATGTTCATAGCCGATTAGCGGCAATACGGAACGGTCCATGCGGGGCCTGTCCGGGGTTTTGAGGATTTTACCCTTTTCCGTGAAGCTGATTCCCGCCACGTTGTGGAGCGATTTCCGCTGCTCCATGGCCCGGAGCAGTTCCAGGGTGGTCTCCTCTCCCTCCTTGTGCACCAGGATGTCGAAAACCGACTCGCGCAGTACCTCCTCGTAGCGTACCCATGCATGGTTGCCGCCCAGGATCAGGGGGATCTGAGGGTACTCCTCTCTGATGCGCCGGGCCATGCGTGCCGCGGTTCCGTAGCTGGCGGTGATCGAGCTGAAGCCGATGGCATCGAACTCATCCGCCCGTTCGAGAATTTTCCGGAGAAGAACCCCTTCCCGGTCCACCTCTTTGCCCTCCGGGCTTATCGGGCCGAAATAGGAGCATTCGATGCCGTTCTGCTCGAGATAGGAGACAAGCTGCAGGAGGCCCAGATGGACCGGTTCCAGCATCCAGAAACGGGAGAAATCCTGCTCGTCGAGATGCCTGAATACCGTGAAGGCCCGGGCTGCAAAAAGATGAAAATAGTAGAGCCGCTGCATATGGCTCAGGGGAACCGCCGGAACCGGCGGGGCGACAAATGCGACTTTCACTGCGCTTCTTTTTGTTGGGAGTTGAATTGCCTGTCTTCCGTAAATCTGAAGCAGCCCGGATCGGGAGCGGTCAGGCTGCCCCATGTTGCATAAGCCACAGCCCGACAGCCGTAGCAGCGGCTGCGTTCCGGGCAGGTTCCGCAGGAACCTTCAAGACTGAGGTCAAGGGTGCGGCATTGCTCGAGGATTCCTGATTTCCGCCATATCGCAGTGATGGACTCGTTGCGCAGGTCGCCAACCTCGATGTCGAGGGATGAACAGGGGCGCACCTTTGCATCGGCTCCGATATAGCAGCCTGCCTTGAGCCGGTTGCAGGGAGTGTTTCCGGAAAAGGGCACTGCTGCAGGCTGATCGCCGGCTTCCCGCTCCAGGAAACGTTTCAGATCGTCCGGGGACGGTACGTTGTCCGCCTGCAGGCCGCCGACCGGGATAGCCCGGTTCAGGACAAACCCGCACCCTTTCTGCCGTGCGAATTTGCGCAGGTCGTCCAGTTCACCGAAGTTTTCCCTGGAGCCAAGAGCATGCAGGGCAAACATTGGGTAGCGGTCCGCGTGATAACCGGCAGCCTTCAGTTCCTCGAGCGTTTCGACAATTGCCCGGTGCTCACCCTTGCCACCCGAAAGACAGGAGAATTTTCCGGGATCGAGGGTGGAGAGGCTGACGGCTACGTTTATTTCGGCATCCGCCAGTTTTCCGGCAAGCGTCCTGTCGATGAGGGAGCCGTTGGTGACCAGCTGCACCATCACCCTGTTTTCGCGAAGGTAATGCACAACATCCCAGAAATGCGGCCAGAGCAGGGCCTCGCCACCGGTCAGCTCGACTTTGCGCAGGCCCAGACGAAGCGATTCGTCCAGGGCTTTTCCGATCAGACCGTAATCCAGGTCGGTTACGGCATAGTCTTTCTTGGAGCAGTACACGCAGGCGAAGTTGCATCGGGTCGTGCAGGATACGGTGAGGTAGGCAAGCTGTCCCGGATATTCGAGCTCGGTATATTCCCAGGGATTCAGGTTGTTCATGACTGTCTCCCGTTTGCGGCATCGGCAATTGCCCTGGTTGTAAGGTCATAGGCAAAGGACTTGAACGAGCCGGTTTTACGGCGGGCAATCGAAAAACAGCTGTTATGGCAGCGGGCGGGACCTTCCCAGTGCCGGCAACCCTCGCACTGTTCCGGGGTTTCAGAGAGGGCCTGCCTGCGCAGTCCGCTATGCTCCCAGATTTCCCCCAGGGATGCGGTGTTCAGGTTGCCGATGGTTTCGCTGTGGTCCCAGAATCCGCAGAGCAGCACGTCGCCTGTAGCGTTGACGTGGACATAATCGAAACCGCAAGTGCACTCGACCCAGATAATGTTCGGATGCGGTTCGTAGAGTTCGGGATATTTGCAGCGAACCATCGGCGAGCAGCAGATCCGCACAGGAATCCTGCCGTTTCTTGCCTTCCGGGTCAGCCGCATGAATACGTCGATCATCTCCTCCATGTCCGGATACAGTCCGAAAACCTCGTCATAGGTCGCAACCAGACATTGTGCTCCCATGATGATGTTCCGGCCGTCAGTGGCTACGCTTTGGGCGTAATCATAGAGCGCTTCAAGCTCGTGGATGTTGTGCCGGGTCACCGTCGCTTCCAGATCGACGGTTATTCCCTGATCCGCCAGGAAGAGTGCGTTTCTTTTGAGCCGTTCCAGGTTTTCCGCTCCGGTTCCTTCGGGAAAGCCGCGCAGGAACTCGAGCCGTTCAGGAACAAGCGTATCGAAGGAGACGCAGGCAAACTGCAGGCCTCCCTCGGCCAGCCTCCGGGCCCATTGCTGGTCGATGTTCCTGCAGTTTGTGTTGATACGGTTTTTGACGCCATACCTGCCGGCGATTTCCATGGCCTGAAGCAGGTAGTTTTTCGACCTGTCCGTCATGGTGACCTCTCCGCCCTCGAACCATACCCACTCCGGCTTTTCTTCCGCCAGGGTTTTTTCTACGATTTCAAGGGGAAGCCATTTGTTGAATTCCGGAAGATTCTGATCGTACGCACAATACACACAGCTGGCATTGCACGCCTGCAGCAGCTGGAATTCTATGACCCTGAACCGGCTCATGGTTTTGGCCTCCTTCCGGAGGATCTCCACTGGTACGGAGTATTTGTCAGGGTACTGGATGGCAAAGAGCGGTCCGGCTCCGGAAAGAGCGGAGAAAACCCGATGTACGTTATCATACTGATCATTATGGGGGATGTGTGTCAACCGCTCTGCGATAAACCGGACAAGCGTATCGCGAGTGGATTCGTTGGGGATAATTTACATATTTAAAAAGTAGTTTGCCAGAACTTGCAGCCGTAAAAATGATTTACGGTCCCGGCCATCATGTCGGCCTCCAGACCGTGGGATGTTGCATCGGATACTGAAAAGTCGGGTTATATGTCGTATTTTGCCGCTGGATATATCGATTGAAACTCGAACGATCATCATCAGCCATGAGGGTGTGTACTTCGGCAAACTGGTGGCCTGCATCCATCTCGATGGGCAGGGCCGGTCGAAATGCCGGGTGTCAGTCTGGCGACCGTACCCGTGGAAGGGGATACGACAGGATGAACCGGCACTGCGTGCCGCACGTTTTCTGATGAAAGGAAGGATATCCGGCAGGGAGGGCATCTTATCCGGAACTGCATCCTTTTTCGCAGGTAATTCTTTTATGAGTTTATTGGCAGATTGATTATGACCAATCCCTGGCTGGAAATCCCGCTTGCGGACTACGAGTCCCACATGTCGCTGCCCGCAATCGCTCAGGCGGAAATGCTGGCAGTGCAGTTCTCTGATGCCTTGCGGCGGTTTTCGCCGGAGTCCGTTGCGGTTATCGGTTGTGCCGGCGGCAACGGCTTCGACGGAATTCCGCCCGAGACGAAGCGAGTGGTTGGCGTGGACATCAACCCGGACTACATCGCTTCGGCGTCGTTCCGTTATCAGGGGCGTATTCCGGGCCTCGAATTCCATGTTGCCGACATCGGGTCCGGTCCGCTGCCTTTCTGTCCCGTCGATCTTATTTACGCGGCTCTGGTATTCGAGTATGTTCCGCTTCCTGCTGCGCTGGGCAATTTATCGCGCGTGTGCAGCCCCGACGGTCGTCTGGTTACGGTTCTGCAGCACCCCTCGCCGCATGTGCATGCGGTTTCGCCGTCGCCGTATACGAGCGTTCAGGCACTTGTACCGCTCATGCGCCTGATTTCCCCCGGTGAGCTTGCCGGGTGTGCCGCTGCATCCGGTTTCGACCTGGAGAGCGAGCAGGCGCTGGTCCTGAAGTCGGGAAAAGAGTTCACCGTTCAGGTCTATCGTCATGCTGTAGGGTAGATTTCCCGAAGAGTACAACAGGTAGGGTTCGCTGCACCGGAAAGTCGGTCGGCGGGTCTCGTTTTCATGTCGTGATCCGCCAGTGCATGCTCGGCTTGGCGAAAGAGCGGTTCACATCTTCCAGTCTGAAGTCCAGCCCGTAGAACTCTTTGTAAAAAGCGCCCGCCTCGGCTTCGATGTCGAAGCCGAAGATATCCGGATGCAGGCATGTTGCGATGTGCATCAGTCCCAGTATCCATCTCGGACTGCCGAAATCGATGCAGGGGATCGGATGGTTGTAAACCCGCCTGTTTATCACCGCATCGGCAGTTATTCCCAGTTCGTCGCAATATTCGTAAAATTCGTCAAGGGGTGTCTGCATAAACGATGAAATGAAAATCACTTCCGGGTTGAGGGCGTTCAGCTTTTCAGCAGATGTCTTCATTCCCGGACGACCGGTGCATGCAAGTATTCTGTTTATACTGACGCCTCCGGCCATCTCGACCAGCGTATTTTCCAGCCGTTCGCATTCCAGGGAAAAGAGCGGCGTTCCCATTACATAGTATACCCTTGGCTTATCCTTCAGGTGTTCGGTTTTCGCCAGGATGAGCCGGATGCGATCGCGCATGTATGCGGTGAGCTTTTCGGCCTCTTTCTCTTTTCCTGTCCTGGATCCGAACCGGTGTATGGCGCCGGCATACGATTCAAAGTTCTGGATGCTGCCGTGCAGTTTCTGCAGTCCGTTCTCCTGCAGCATCTCTTCCCAGCATCCGGCAATCGATTTCTGGTCCTTGACGCCGATGGCGGCCAGCGTTCCCTCGATTATCTCCAGCGCCCTGGTAAAGGGGTAGCCACCTTCAAAGTCGTTTTCATTGTAGGATCCGTTCGAGAGGGTTCCCCTGACGGCGAGCCTGCAGCCGCACTTCGGGCAGTGCTTTTCATCGGCGGAGATCGATGCCCTGCGGAGTTTCGAGCCCATGGGTCCGTAGAAGTCGCGTTCGTAGATGAGTTCTCCGCACTGTGGGCAGCAGGTGTTGATGCACTCGCTCCCCGGTGAATTGAAAAGGTAGACATAGTTCAGCACCGTCCAGGCATTTCGGTGGATGTTTTCGGATTCCCTTATGGTGGGCTCGGTGCCGATGTCCGAGTCATCCAGCGGGATGAAGCGCATGATCTGAAGCGGTATGTCGCGGGATATGTCCGAGAGGGTACGGGCTATCTCCATTACCTTGTGATCCTCGTCTTTCTTGTGCATGCAGGCTACCTCGACATGGACGCCCTTTTCATGGAAGTAGCCGATGTTTCTCAGTACGGGCTTGTATCCCGGGCCGGCCCCGCAGTTTCTGTAGTCCTCGTCGGACAACCCCTTGATGCCGATGTTGATGAAGTCGAGAAAGGGCGACAGGGCGCTTGCCGACTCCTCGGTGAAATAGCCGTTCGACGAGCACCCTGCAAGCAGTCCGTGGCGCTTTGCCGTTTTTGCGATCTCCAGAAAGGTATAATAGGATGCAAGCGGATCGTTCATAAGGAACGCGATGCCCGAGCAGTTCTCTTCCAGCGCTTTTTGTACGATCTCCGGAGGGGTAAGCTTCTTCAGCGCCCTGCTCTCGGAGCTCACCTCTTTGGCTACCACGGTTGCCACACATCCTGAGCAGTCGAAATTGCATCCCGTTGTGCTTATCTGGAGAAATTTCGCTCCCGGGTAAAAATTCATGATCGGCATCGTCTCCGCCGATATGGGACATACCAGGAGATAACTGTCCGGATAGATCTCCCGCAGCGTGCCGTTTTCATTGCGATACCGCCCGCATCCTCCTGTTTTCGATTCGGGAACGAAGCATCTTTTTTCGCAGACAGTACATTTCATGGCTGGTGTCATCAGGGTAGGCAAGTGCAGGAACGTAAATATGTTTTCGTTATGTAATATATAACATAACGATACTCAAGACCAAACCCTTTCGATTTCCGGGTTTCGGTATCACAGGGCCGAATGCAGCACCTCGACAATGTCCTTCTCGCTCATGGCCGGGCGGCCGGGGAGGCGTCCGTCGGCGCCCCGGGCGACAAGCAGCGTATCCTTCGCATACCGTTCGAGCAGGGTGCCTCCTATGCCGACCTCCGAAAGACGGGTAGGGCAGCCTATCGAGCGGAGAAATGCCTCGAACCGGTCGATGCCCTGTGCGGCGGCTTCGGCATCTTCGGGACGCTGCAGCGGCAGGCCGAAGAGCCGCTCCGAGAACTGTGCGAACCGTTCGGGGCGGGTTTTTGCCGCGAATCGCATCCATGCCGGGCCAACCACGGCCAGTCCCGCACCGTGCGCAATGTCGTGATGGGCTGAGAGCGAATGCTCGATCATGTGCACCGGGTAGGGCGACAGGGTGCCGATCTGCACCCAGCCGTTGAGAGCTACCACCGATGCCCACTGCACCTGAGCCCGGGCCTCGATGTCGAGCCCGTCGGCAACCGCTTTCGGCCCCCATTCCATGGCGGTGAGAATCACCCCTTCAGCAAAACGGTCCTGAAGCGGCGTGCCGTCCACGCCGTTGAAGTACGATTCGGTCACGTGAGTGATGAGGTCGCAGATGCCGTAAGCGGTCTGGTCCTGCGGCACGTTTGCCGTGAGTTCGGGATCGACGATGGCGGTCTGCGGATAGAGGCATCTGGCTGTGACGAACGACTTCACGGTGCTTTTTTCATCGGTGATGACCGCACCGCCGTTCATTTCGGAGCCGGTGGCTGCGAGGGTGGGCACGGTGACGATCGGCAGCGCGCGCTCCGGGAGCCTTCTGCTTGCCTGGCCGTGCGGAAACATCTCCCACAGGTCGCCTTCGTAAAAGAGCGCCGCAGCCATGACTTTCGACGCGTCCATCACGCTGCCGCCGCCGAGGGCCACCACAACGTCACACCCTTCGCGGCGGGCGATTTCCGCGCCTCGGTGTACCGTTGACAGCCGGGGATTGGGCTCGACGCCCGAGCATTCAGCTACAGCGATACCTGAGGCTTTCAGGCTCGAAACCGCCCGGTCGAAGGTGCCGTTGCGCCTGACGCTTCCTCCGCCGGTCACGAGCAGCGCTTTTTTCCCGTGTGCGCCCACCATTTCGCCCAGTCTGGAGAGCGATCCTGCGCCGAAAACAAGATGCGTCGGGTTCCGGAATTCGAATTTCATGCTGTTCTCCATGATGGATGTTGCCCTGAATAATTCATGAGAAACCTCAGCACAGGATTGTTGAGGCATAAATCGAGATGAACGGAGCCGGTTTGCAGGCCATACAGGGTCGGCATACCGTCCCTGCGGGAAAAAGGGAAAACGCTGAATATCTTTTCCTGTCCTCCGGCTTGTCGGGATGATCAGGGCATGATCACCGTTCTGTTTATACCGGAAAATAGGCTATTTCGATTGTTTTTCCGTTCTTTTCGAACCATGGGCGCCGTATGGCTGAACAACCGGTTGCCGGACTTCGGCACCGGCAGGAAGCGGAAGCAACGAAGGATTTTGCCCGATGAGGCTACTTCCGGATGAGGGTTCTGATTTCAGCGGTCCATGCGGAGAGGACAAGCAGCGGGTTCGCGTTACGGTCGATGGCGCGTATGGCCTCTTCGGTTACGGTTGAGATAGCGAAGAAGTCCGTACGGGGGAAACTGCTGGTGAACCGGTCGACTGCCGGGGAGATATCCGGGTTGTTGAGCCCCTTGAAGCCGGGTACGATCAGGCGGTGGTTGACATCCTGGAAGAAGAGCAGAAGGGAGCCGAGAAAGAGGACGACCTCCGGCTTCGAAAAGTTTTTCGCGTGGTTTTCACAGGCCGTCAGCGCCTCATGGAAGCGTTTCGGGGTAAGCACGAGGCGGAGGTAGTCGATTGCCTGGTTGCGCAGCAGGACGGCCGGAATCCCCTCGCTGCTGCCGCTCCGGCTCATCAGCTCCCAGGCAAGGGCAAGATTGCCGCGCGAGAAGTTCACGGTAAAGCCGAGCTCGGGTTCCGTTATATCGGGCCGGTTTTCCTGAAGCCATTGGCGCAGTTCCTGCGGAGAGGTTCGCTGGAAGCGGATCTGCTGGCAGCGGGAACGGATGGTGGGCAGTACCGCTTCGGGGCGCGACGATACAAGGATGAACATGATGTGGCCGGGCGGTTCTTCAAGCAGTTTGAGCAGCTTGTTTGCGGCCGCAGGGTTCATCCTGTCGGCCTGCGAGATGATGAATATTTTCCGGCTCCCTTCCGAGGGCATGTAGAGCGCTTTCTGCTGCAGTGCGACGATCTGCTCGCTGAGAATTCCCATGGAGCGGTCCATCGAGGGAGTGAGGTAGGGATTCAGCTTTTTTTCTTCGATGAGCGCTTCATAGCGTTCCCTGGCCTCAGTGAATTTTTTGTTCTCTTTTTTTACGCCTTCACCGGCGTCGAGCAGCGCAGCCTCTACCGGAAAAACATATTCGATGTTCTGGTGCATGAAGGTGTCGATCTGCACGCAGTCGGGGCAGGTTCCGCATGAACCGGTTTCGGGATTTTCCCGGCTGTTACGGCAGTTGAGCACGCGGGCGAGCTCGAAGGCGATGCTCTCTTTTCCGGACGCTTCAGGGCCTGTGAAGAGGTAGGCATGAGCGAGACGTCCGGATTCGATTGCGTTCTGCAGAACCCTGATCTGCTGTTTCTGGCCGATAATGGTTTTCCAGCTCATGCCATCCTTTTGAGGGTTCAGATGAAGGTCAGCCAGTTGTAGGGATCTTCACCGGTCTTGACGATTTTCAGGTAGTGGTGCTGCAGGGCTTCGGTGATCGGACCGCGTTTTTCGTTGCCGATCGGGTATTTGTCGATGCTTCTGACCGGCGTGATTTCCGCTGCCGTGCCGGTAAGGAAAACCTCGTCTGCAATGTAGAGCGCTTCACGGGGAATCATGGTCTCCCTGACCTCGTAGCCGAGCTCCCTGGCGATATGCATGACCGCGTAACGGGTGAAGCCCGGAAGAATCGACTGGGCCGACATAGGGGTATGGATAACACCGTCGCGGATGACGAAGATGTTTTCGCCGCTGCCTTCGGAGACGTAACCGTTCGTGTCGAGCGCAAGCCCCTCGGCATAGTTGTCCATGAGCGCTTCCATCTTGATGAGCTGGGAGTTCAGGTAGTTGCCCCCGGCTTTTGCCCATGAGGGCAGGGTGTTCGGTGCAAGGCGGTTCCACGATGAGACGCGGACGTCAACGCCGGTTTCAAGCACATCCTCGCCGAGATAGGTGCCCCACTCCCATGTGGCGATGGCAACCTCGATAGCCGCCAGATAGGGGTTGACGCCGAGTGCTCCCTGGCCGCGGTAGACAAGCGGCCTGATGTAGCAGGATTTATGGCCGTTGGCCCGAATGGTGCTGATGATGGCATCCTTGAGCTCCTGTTCGGAATAGGGTATTTCGATACGGTATATCTTTGCCGAGTCTCTGAGCCTTTTGATGTGTTCGTCGAGGAAAAGGACTGCCGAGCCTTTTGCCGTTTCATAGCAGCGGATGCCTTCGAATATTGACGATCCGTAATGAACGACATGCGACAGAATGTGGATTTTTGCATCACTCCAGTCGATCAGCTCGCCGTTCATCCAGATTTTTTCAGACTTGTTCATGGTGAAGTCGTTGGGTGTTTAGCATTACCGGTACAAACCTGAAAGATATACGGTTTTGCCTTTTTTAAAAGAAGAATGTCGAAGAGTGTGGGCCGGGAAGAGAGTGCGCGCTTAGCGGGGAAGCGTGTGAGCGGGAGAAGATGGATGACGGGGCGGACTGAAAGTTGTGTCGGTAAAAAAAACAGCGGGCAGTAACCAGAATCAATTTTTTTCTGCCTACTGCCTACTGCCTACTGCCTACTGCCTACTGCCTACTGCCTACTGCCTACTGCCTCAGTAAATCCTTTCGTAGACGCCTTCCACTTCCCGAAGGATCGGCTCGTAGCTGCCCGACGTGCGTCCGAAGCAGATGCCGAGGGATTCGTAGAGGGCTACCTGATCGAGATCGACGTGACGCTGGGTGATCGCTTTCGACGACTCGATGTATTCGACCTTGCGTCCCTTGACTTTCGATACCGTGACGCCGCTTTTCCCGTCGAGCAGAAGCAGGATCGCCGCCGCTCCGGCTTCGAAGCCGAAATTGACGTCGTATGCCGACGAGTTGCCCGCACGGACGAGATGGCCCGGGTGAATTTCACGCACTTCGGGGATTTCGTAAACGCCTTCGACGAACATGCCGGTCTCTTTCATGAAGATGGGCATGGCCGGATCGGCTTTCATGCGTTTCTGGATCTCCTGGCAGGTGTATTTGCCCGCACCGGCGAGTTTTTTATGGCCGAAAGCGTCGATGCCTGCGGATTCATCGACAATTTCGGTTCCATCGGCGTTTTTCATGCCTTCGGCTACGACGATGGTGTAGGTGCCGCTGTGTACGTCGCTCTGACGAATCCTGCGGGTGAACCGTTTGGCGAGATGTTCGTAGACGACCTCCCAGTTGACCGGAATTTCCGGAATGAGAATACAGTCGGCTTCAGCCGCGATGCCGCTTCTGAAAGCGGTGTGGCCTGCGTAACGGCCGAACACCTCGGTGACCAGTACCCTGTTGTGGGTCTTTCCGGTGGTTTTGAGGTCGTGGACGAACTGGGCGATGCGGTTGATGGTGGAGTCTCCGCCTACGGAGTAGGTCTGCAGGTCGAGATCCATGGTTTTCGGCGCATGGATGCAGTGTACGCCCTGCTGGCTGAGGTCGACCATAACGCTTCCGGAGTCGTCGCCGCCGCTTATGATAAGACCGTCAAGGTTGAATTTTTTCATTCCTTCCTTGATGCGGTTGTATTTGTCGGGGTTGCGGATCGCCTTGATTTTGACCCTTGAATGACCGGCTTCGGAGCCTGCAAAGGTTGCATCGAACTGGTCGAGGCGATGTTTGTCGAGTCTGACGATATTCTCGCTGTCGACAAGGTTGTAGAGACCGGCATAGCCGTTCGGAATGACATACAGTTCAAGATCACGGGCTTCTGCCATCAGGGCTGCGCCTTTCAGGACGGCGTTCAGCCCTCCACAGTCCCCGCCGCTGGTTAGGATTCCTATTTTTTTCACAGTTCCTTTCTCCTTGATTGCTCGGGTTAGATTTTAACGGCCTAATTTTTATACATTTGAGGAGTATCTCCTGCCTATGGCAGTCAAGATAGATGTTTTGTATGATTTTTCATCACGGCAGTGGCATTTTACCTTGCCGTATTTGTTGATGTTACGATGATTACCGCCGCGGCATGACCTTTTTCGATCACCTGAAAATTGCCTGGGTTCACCTCAGGGAACGCAAGCGCCAGACCCTCTTGACGGCTCTTGGCGTAGCCGTGGGTTCGGCCATGCTGGTGACCACCATTTCGGTTGCCAACGGTTCATCCTCGAATGTTGTGGCCAAGGTGATCGATACGGCTCCTCATGTGCTGGTGAGCGCCGAAAGGATCGATCCGCTCGTGCCGGATAACCTTATAGGTACTATTCCCGGAACGGTCTCCATGGTCGACAAGAACGTAACCACCGAGGCCAAGGAGCTGATCAAGAACTATCCGGATGTGGTGGAGCGGATCAGCCGTGTTCCCGGTGTGGAGCGCATCTCTCCGTTCGTGATCACAAGGGTGATCGCCCGGAACAAGAGCCGCTTTACAGCCTGTGCCGCGCGAGGGGTGGTTCCCATTCTGGAGGCCGATATAGCCGGACTGAAGAAAAATCTTGTGGAAAAAAATGCACTCGAGGAGCTTGCCTGGACGCCGAACGGCATTCTTGTCGGCAATCTTCTGGCCAAAAAGCTCAATGCGGGGTACCGTGACCGGATTGTGCTGGTGACGAAAAACAGCGAACAGTATCCGGTAACGATTGTCGGCACGTTCAGCAGCGGGTTTAATGCAAAGGATGAGCGCGAGGCTTACGTGAACCTTTCTCTCGCCCAGAGAATGGAAGGGATAGCCGCAAATTCGGCAACCGGTATCGGCCTGAGAACCCGGGACGTCAACCGCGCCCGCGCGGTTGCGGCAACCGTCCAGCGTCTGACCGGCTACCGGAGCGAAAGCTGGGATGAAACCAACCGGAACGTCATCGAGTTCTACAACCGCAATGCGGCCATCACGCTGGTGCTTGTGGGTTTCGTATTTGTCGTGGCCGGGCTTGGCGTCTCTTCGGTGATGACTACCGTGGTGCTGCAGAAGGTCCGTGATATCGCCATACTGCGTTCAATGGGAGTGCAGCGGGGGAGCATTACCCTTATTTTCATGCTCGAAGGGCTGATCATGGGTATTTTCGGCGTCCTGATCGGCAGCCCGGCCGGACATGTGATCTGCCACTTCATTTCGCTTATCCGTTTCGAGGCGAGTACGGCAGGAGTGCTGCGCAGTGACCGCATCAACATTTTCGAAACCCCCGAAGCTCATCTTATGGTCATTTTCTTCGGCATTCTCATTGCCGTGCTCTCCTCAATAACACCGGCCCGCAAGGCCACCCGATACCCTCCGGTCAGCATCCTCAGAGGCCAGGTCGGCGTTTAGATTTCCCTGTGTCCGGCCGGGAGGCTTTCAGTGCTGGCGGATAATGCAGACGGCGTGAGCCGCAGCACCCTCTTCGCGTCCGATGTACCCGAGTTTTTCGTTGGTTGTCGCCTTTACCGATACCGCATTGATCTCCATGCCGAGGCAGCGGGCGATATTGCGGCGCATTTCGTCTATGTAAGGGGCGATTTTAGGCGCTTCGAGCAGCAGCATGGCGTCGATGTTGACGGCTTCGAATCCCTCTTTCTGCAGCAGCTTTCCTACGTGCCGGAGCAGAATCATGCTGTCGATGTCCTTGAACTCCTGGCTGGTGTTCGGGAAATGCAGGCCGATGTCGCCGAGTGCCGCGGCGCCGAGCAGGGCGTCACTGACGGCATGGAGCAGCACATCGGCATCGCTGTGGCCGTCAAGACCTTTTGTTGAGGGAATGTCTACGCCGCCGATGACCAGTTTGCGGCCTTCGGCGAAAGGGTGAACGTCTATTCCGATTCCAATGCGCATGGTGCTGTAATGGTTTAAAGGATGAAACTGCTCTGTTGGGCAATAAATATAAAGGAGCCGGGAGCAAGGAGCAAGGAGAGTGGTTCACTATTGTGCTTTTCTTGCCTTCCTCAGGCGCCCTGCCTTGCCGATTTGTCCTCCCGGCGATAAAGTCTTAGATTGTGGAATAACCACTTTTCCTCAATCTTACCGAGGGGGCAGGGGGAACCCCGGGGATGAGTTTTTCGCAGATGCAGCGATTTTTCTGGATATGTTCCGGAACTCCGGTTCATTTTATCGAGAAGTACTCCACCGAACACAGCAAATATCTCGGTATCGGGGCGACCATTGTGTTCACGGCTCTTTTTGCCGGCCTTTCGGGCGGCTATGCGCTCTACTTCGTTTTTGCCGGCAATCCCTACGCTCCTCTCTGGTCGGTTTTGTTCGGTCTGCTCTGGGGGCTCGCCATTTTCAATCTCGACCGCTATATCGTATCGAGCATCAGTAAAACCTCGAAAGGGCTCAGGCAGTTCTGGCAGGCTTCGCCGCGGCTTGTCTTTGCGGTGCTGATAGCTATTGTCATCGCCCGCCCGCTGGAGCTGAAGATTTTCGACAAGGAGATCCATGAGCGTCTCAAGGAGCGTTATCTTGGCGATCAGAAGGAACAGATCAGAAAGGTTCAGGCTTCGTTCAGTGAAAAGTATGCGCAGGAACTGTCGCAGATCAAACAGTACCAGACCGAGTACGACCTCCTGAGCGGCGATGTCAACAGGCTTCGCGAGGAGCTCAAGGAGGAGGTGTTCGGTTCGAAAACGGCAACGACGTCGGGTGTGCCCGGATACGGCACCTATGCGAAAAACAAGGAGCTGGTGGTTGATGCCAAACATCAGCGACTGGTGTTTCTTGCCGCGCAGCTTGCCGAACTCCAGACTTACATGAATACGCAGAAAGCCGCCGAGGGGATCAACCGCCAGATGATGCTTACCGACGAACTGCTCGAGCGAAAAGCCGTTCATGCCGGTTTTGCTGACAGGAACTGGGCTCTTGGCGCACTGACGCACGACAGTGGCGACATGAGCCGCTCATCGGCAGCTGCGGTTCAGTTCATCACGCTGCTTTTTATCGCGTTCGAGTGCGCTCCTCTTATCGTCAAACTGCTCTCCGATGCCGGTCCTTCGGATGTCGAAGGGAGCGAAACCGAAAAGCGCATCATTGCCCAGCTCACCAACACGGCGTTCCTGAACCGCAACCGGGTTGTCCGCCAGTACCGGCTCATGGGGGCCAAGCCGGGCAGACGGCATGCCCGCCGGTATATGGGGCAGAAAAGGTGAAGACTTTGGGAGGTGAGTGGTTTGTCGTGAGTAGTGAGCGGCGGGTAGCAAGATGTGAGTGCCTGGACGTGCATATAAGGCAATAAATCGTCAACAGCTCATAGCAAGGTGTTTTATGAAATGCCAGACGCTTGATGTATGGAAAATAAGTAGCCGGTTGAGTGCAGAAGTCTATAAAACCATCTCGCCCGCTAAGGATTTCGGGTTTCGTGACCAGATCTGCCGTTCGGGACTCTCCATACCAAGCAACATTGCTGAAGGAATGGAAAAAGAATCCATAAGAGAACGCATCAAATTTCTTGACATAGCCAAGGGATCAACCGCTGAATTCATAACACAGGTCTATATCGGCAGGGATATTGATTTCATTTCCCGCGAAATCAGCAATAACTGGATTCAGACTGCTGAACACATTCTCTGTATGCTCAATAAACTTCAGCAAACCCTGAAATCCCAGCTACCACCAAAAAACGACCAATCGCGTTAACTGATAACTCCCTGTTGCCGTTTTTTCCCTCGTACTGCCCACTGCCCACTGCCCACTGCCCACTGCTTACTGCTCACGGCCAACGGCATTTAAACAATCAGGCTTCCCACATAATCCCGGTATGCCGGGGCGCCGGGTGCGGAGAAATGGGCTTCAACGGCTTCGGCGACGCGCTGGCTGATGTCAGGGTAGACGAAGTTCATGGTGCCGATCTGTACGGCGCTTGCGCCCACCAGCAGGAACTCCATGGCGTCTTCGAAACTGCCGATACCGCCCATGCCGACCACCGGTATTTTCACGGCATTGTAGACCTCCCAGACCTTGGCGAGCGCCACGGGTTTTATGGCCGGGCCGGAGAGTCCTCCGGTGACGTTTTTAATGAGCGGTTTTCGGGTTCTGTAGTTCACGGCCATGCCGACAAGCGTGTTGATCAGCGATACCGAGTCTGCTCCGGCCTCCTCCGCAGCCAGTGCGATGGAGCTGATGGAGGTGACGTTCGGGGTCAGCTTGATCATGAGGTGTCGCCGGGTTGCCTTGCGGAGTTCCGAGACGATTTCAAAGGTGGCGTCGCGGCTTACGCCCATGATCATGCATTCGCCCTTGACGTTGGGGCATGACAGGTTGATTTCATAGCCGTCGAGACCCTCCACGCCATCGAGCCGGGAAACCACTTCCAGATAGTCGTCTATCGAACGGCCGGCAATGTTGACGACTGTCGCCGTGTCGAGCCCTCTGAGAAAGGGTGCTTTTTCGGAAATGAACCGATCCACTCCGACGTTTGCCAGCCCGATGGCGTTGACCATACCGGAGGCCGTTTCGGCAATGCGCTGCGGAGGATTGCCTGTTCGGGGCTCAAGAGAGATCGCCTTGGTGACGATCCCTCCGATTTTTCCGAGATTGCAGAGCCTGCTCAGCTCCTCACCGTAGGATACGGTGCCCGAGGCGAGCATGACCGGGGATTTGAGGTCAAGCCCGCGGCCGAGCGATACGGCTGCAGCGGGCCTGATGGTGTTCATGGCAGCGTCGTTACCCATGGTTCCGGTTCTCAGTCGCGGTTCAGGTAGTACTTTTCAGCATAGTCCCTGACCATGCGGTGCGTGTTGTATTCCGGTGCGATGGTCGCGATGGCGTTACGGATTTTCTTGAGCCATTTGACCGGCAGGTTGTTTTCATCGTGCTCGTAATAGGTCGGGATGATCTGGTTTTCAAGCACATCGTAGAGCTTTTCGGCGTCGAAACGGTCCTGTTCCTGATAGTCGTCGAACATCTCTCCGTTGCCGATCGACCATCCGTTCTCTCCGTTGTAGGCTTCTGGCCACCAGCCGTCGAGCACGCTGAAGTTCAGGCCGCCGTGCAGTACGGTTTTTTCGCCGGATGTGCCGCTTGCTTCCATCGGACGCACCGGATTGTTCAGCCATACGTCCACGCCCGAAACCATCCGTTTGGCTACGCCGAGGTTGTAGTTTTCAAGGAAGATCACTTTTCCCGAAAACTGGGGTCTGCGGGAGTGTTCGACAATCTGGCGGATGTAATCCTTGCCTGCATCATCGTGCGGATGCGCCTTGCCGGCAAAAACGATCTGCACCGGCATGGTGGGATGGTTGATGATCCGGTTGAGGCGTTCAAGATCCCTGAACACCAGCGGAGCGCGCTTGTAGGTGGCGAACCTGCGGGCGAACCCTATGGTGAGCACGTCGGGAGAGAGCGTGTTTTTGGCCAGCCTGGATGAATCGTATTCGGGATACATCGAGTGCGTGTGCTGGTGGAAGAGCTGGTTGGCCAGGTACCGGTAGATAAAGTCGATCAGATTGCGTTTGAGGCGGTAACGGAGGCACCAGAGCGCTTCGTCGCTTACGTTTGCAAGTACGGCTTCGGCAGCTTCACGCGATGCGGTGAGGGTGTCGAGGCTGTCGGTGAATTTGCACCAGAAGCGTTCGGTCGCTCCGCTGGCCCAGCTTTGCGAGTGGATGCCGTTGGTGATATGGCCGATGGGCACCAGATCGGGCGAATTGACTTCAAAGAGGTTCTGCCACATCTGCCGGGATACTTCTCCGTGCAGCTTCGAAACTCCGTTTGCCGCTCTCGAGAAGTTCAGGGCAAGCACGGTCATGGTGAAGAGCCCGTAGATGTTGCTGCGGTCTTCGGAACCGAGCAGCATCAGGTCGTCGAAATCGATGGCGGACTGCCGGAGGTAACGGTCGAAGGTGTAGTGCATCATGTCACGCGAGAAACGGTCGTGACCTGCGGGCACCGGCGTGTGCGTGGTGAATACGCAGCGGTTCTTGACGGTTTTCTTCGCCTCTTCCATCGGTACGCCTGCGGCGAGTTCCCTTGCAAGCAGTTCGAGGGTGAGGAATGCCGAGTGGCCTTCGTTCATGTGGTAGACCGCAGGGGTGATGCCGAGCGCATCGAGCAGCTTGACACCGCCGATGCCGAGCACGATCTCCTGGTTGATGCGCATGTTCTGGTCGCCGCCGTAGACTCGGCAGCAGATGTCGCGGTAGTGCGATTCGTTGGCCGGGATGTTGGTGTCGAGCAGGTAGAGGGTTGCCCTTCCGACCTTGAGGCTCCATGCCTGCGCGAAGACCTCTCCCTGTGCGATGCTGACCGAAATGATGAGATCCTTGCCGTCTGGTCCGGTGACTTTTTCGATAGGCAGGCTTTCGGGGTATTGCAGCGGGTAGTCTTCAAGCTGCCATCCGTCGTGGTTGAGGTACTGGCGGAAGTAGCCCTCCTTGTAGAAGAGGGTGATGCCGACAAAGTTGATGCCAAGATCGCTTGCGGATTTGATATGGTCTCCGGCAAGCACGCCGAGGCCGCCCGAATAGATTCTGACGCTTTCGTGGATGCCGAATTCGGCGCAGAAATAAGCTACCGGATTCTTGACGAGTTCAGGAACATTTGCCGCCGCCCATGTGGCGGGTTCCTTCATGTAGGCTCTGAAACGTTCGGCTACCCGTTCGATTTTTTCGCCCAGTTCGCACTGGCAGCGCGACTGGAGTTCGTCATTGGATATATGCCGAAGCAGTTCAACAGGATTGTGATTGACCCTCTCCCAGAGAATGGGGGAGAGTTCCTTGAAAATTTCTTTGGCTTCAGTGTCCCATGACCACCAGAGATTTCTTGTTAGTTCTTTACAGGACGATACGGTTTTGCGCATAGGTTTGCGGGAATAGTTAACATGCACTTGCAGAAGCTTATCAAAGAAAGAGTGTATCTTATCACTCTCGGCTGCAGAAGCTGCATTGAAAAATTATGGCTTAATTTACTCTTTTAGTCTGTAAAACCGCAATTCGCTGCAAGTGATTCACAATACGGTAACTTTGGCGCATATTTCCGACACGCATCTCGGGGGCCGAAATGACCGCAAAGGCCTGGCCGGACTTGACAGGATGCTGCACCATTTCAATCTGAGAGGGATCGATCATCTCGTCATTACGGGAGACCTGTGCGATCCCGGATCTCCGGCCGGATGGTCCGTCATGCGGGAGAAACTCGCCGAGCACGGCTTTTTCTCCTGGGAGCGGACGACGCTGATTCCCGGAAATCACGATCTGATAAATATCGAGGAGGAGATGCGGATCTACAACGCGCTGAACCCTTTTCCCGGAAACCGCCGGCGAGCCCTGCAGGAGCGACTTGCAGCGTTCTGCAGCCTCTTCGGTGAACTGATGGCGGGAGGCGAGGGTGTGCCGGCCGGGTTCCCTTTTATAAAGGTGATGAAGTTTCCCGCACTCTCTCTGGGTTTTGCCGCAGTCAATTCCGTCTGGCCCTGGCACCGGTCGGACAATCCTCTCGGGGCGAGAGGGTTTATCGAGACTTCGGAACTCCGGGCGCTTTCCCGTCCAGATGTAACCGATGCATTGCAGGAAAGTTTTGTCGTCGGACTTTGCCACCATGCACTCAGGGTATACGGTACGCTTTCGCCGATCGACCAGGCTTTCGACTGGACCATGGAGCTGATCAACCGCAGTGAATATATCGCCGCGATGAAGGCTCTTCGGACAAGAGTGATACTGCACGGCCATTTTCACCGTTTTCAGACCTACGCGCTGGAGGGGATGCAGATCGTTAACGGAGGGAGCTTCCGTTATGCCCCCGACCGCTACAGCGAGATGGTTATCGGCGCCGACGGAAGCTGCGCGCAACAGTTTCTGAGTCTGCCGTGAACCGGAAATCAGTGGTGTTCACCATAAAAAAAGCTGCCGGAAAAGGCAGCTTTTTTTATGGTTACACTACAGGGTTATCGCTTTTCCTTGTGGCAAAAGCCGTTCAGCCCTGACCGCGGCGGGCAAGCTGGCGGTCCATCATGATGAGCGCATGGCCTTTTTCACCGGCTATTTTCAGGGTTTCGAGAATTTCCGATGCAGCAGCCTCTTCCTCTACCTGTTCCTCGATAAACCAGTGCAGCATGACCTGTGCAGCATAGTCCTTCTCTTCCAGCGCGACTTCGTAGAGCTTGTTGATGAGCGAGGTTATTTTTCTCTCATGGCCGAGTACCTCTTCGAACAGTCCGGCGGGAGACTTGAATTCGGTTTTCGGCTGTTCGATAGCCTGCAGCTGAATGCGTCCGCCCCGTTCGCTCACGAATTTGTAGAGTTTCATGGCGTGTCCCATCTCCTCCTTCGTCTGAAGTTTGAGCCAGCTTGCGAAACCGGGAAGGTTTTCGGACTCGGCATATGCGGCCATCGACAGATAGAGGTAGGATGACGCGAATTCGTGGTTGATCTGTTCGTTAAATGCCTTCTCAAGTTTTTTACTGAGCATGCAGTCTCTCCGTTTTATCGTTATAATTATTATGTAAAATATTAAATAATATGCAGTTGTAAGAATCAACGCAGGCCTGTGCCTGACAGTTCCCCGGTTTCCTTTTTTTATCCGTCGATACCGTTTTCCCTCATGTAGGCCTTGATTCTTTCGGCATGGTCCCGATCTTCCTGATTGAGCTGTTTGAAAATCTCGACCGACGGCGAATGCGAGGGTGTGTCGAGAAAATTCTGGAAATGCGATTCTCCCGCGGCCAGTTCGAGTTCGAGCGCCGTTGAAAAAGCTTCCTTGCGCGATGGAGTCGTTTTCGTGTACTGCTCGATCAGGCCCGCAATCCTCGAGTTGGCTTGGATGAGGGCTTCCAGATCGCCGGCCAGCAGGTTTTCAGGGAAAAACTCGAGAGGCTGCGGCTGTTTTTTCTCCTGCTGGAGCAGCGCGGCGTGTCCCCGTTCCTCCATGGCAAGCTGCCACCAGAAATCCTCGTCCTCGGGAAACAGGTCGTTGAGCACTGTGTAGAGTTTGGCAAGATTGAGTTCGAGCTTTATGGATTCGTCGAGATGCTCCGAGATCATGTTGGTCATAGCCGGGTCTGTTTGGTTTGTGATTCAGCTGAAAGGCAATATACGATCTTGCGGATTAAGTGTTGAGCCCTGCGATGCCCTGCGGCGCGGGGATTGTTCAGGAAATTTTCGGGAAGGGTTATGAGGGTAAGGATTGTTCGCCTGATTTGATGTATTTTTCCGCAAGAGCGTGAATGTGTGCGTCGTCGATCAACCCGTAAAGCCCAGGAACCATGAGGGTGACTCTTCTACATTTTTTTGCGATTCCGGTTCTCATGTTCGTCCTTTCCGGCAGGGCGTGCAACGGTTCCGGACCGCACGACCCCTCCTCCTTTTCCGGAACCCCGGTAAAGGCGGCGGCTGCGGTCACAGGATATGAGATGAAGCGTTTTGAAAAGGTATACAGCGACGCGAAAACTCCCGGTGAGCGCGATACCTGGTGCAAGGGGGAGTATCCGGTGTTTTCTGGCGGAGCGGCGGCAAGCTCGATCAACCGGATGGTGGCGGCCTGGATTGCCGACAGTACGGCTCTTTCTCCGGGCGAGGGGTATTCCGGGCCGAGAACGCCAGAGGCACTTGCCGGGCATTTCCTGAAAGTTTACGATAAGGACAGACAGGAGACGGGTATGGGTATGCCCTACCAGTTCGAGCTCAGCGGCGCGGTGCTGCTGAACGGCACAAAGCTTCTGACGATGCAGCTTTCTTCCTACGCCTATACCGGGGGAGCGCACGGCATGCATATGACAACCTGTTTTGTTTTCGATGCGGCAACCGGCAGACGCCTCGTTATCGATGATGTGTTCGTGCCCGGATTCAAGGACCGTCTCAATGCCCTGATCGAAGCCCGCTTCAGGGAGGAGAGAGGGCTTTCTGCGTCGGACAGGCTCGATGGAGAGAAGGGCGGATTGTTTGAAAACCGGATTGCCTTCACCACCAATTTCGCCATGACGCCCAGCGGGGTGGTTTTTCTGTACAATCCTTACGAAATCGCTTCTTATGCCGCCGGTCAAACTGAAATCGAGCTGCATTACGGGGAACTGAAAGGGTTGCTGAAGCCGGAGTATCTCGATGTTCACCGGGATCAGGTCCCCTGACCGGGGCTCTCAGGAGGAGTTATGGTTCTTTTGCCGGGTATCGGGTGTGTTTGACGCGTATTTCCGTTCTTTTCTGCCCGATTGTTTGATTAAGCGAATTCTTTTTCCGTAAATTCGGTTTTGTTACCGTACTGGTGAGTGAATACAAGCTCCGTTTTTTTGCGGGTGTTTCAGGACTCTTCTGCTTTTTCAGTTACGGGGCCTATTTTTTCAAGAAGCTTTTTTGTTCATGGCAACTTCTCAAGAAGGCGCTGATTTACCTCATTTATCCGGCAGCCCTGGTTTCAAAGCCCTTGCTTCGCTTTCTCTTGTAGCTCTCGGTGTGGTGTTCGGCGATATCGGCACCAGTCCTCTCTATGCTATCCGGGAGTGTTTTCATGGTGAATACGGTATTGCTGTCTCTCACGATAATGTGCTTGGAGTGCTTTCGCTGCTTTTCTGGGCGCTGATTCTTATCGTTTCGCTGAAGTATCTGACCTTTATCATGAAGGCCGATAACGAGGGTGAGGGCGGCATTCTGGCGCTGACGGCACTCATTATCGGACACAGCCGAAAGAACAGGCATGAGCGGTGGTTTCTTGTCGCCATAGGACTGTTCGGCGCGTCTCTGCTCTACGGCGACGGCATGATCACCCCGGCGATTTCCGTGCTCAGTGCGGTCGAAGGGCTGCAGATTATAGCTCCTGCGTTCAAGGATCTGGTCATCCCGGTAACGGTAGTGATTCTCACCGGCCTGTTTTTTTTCCAGCATCACGGCACGGCCAAGGTAGGGGCATTTTTCGGACCGGTCATCATGGTCTGGTTTGCGGTCATTGCGGTTCTCGGTTTGATCGAGATTGTCCGCTACCCCGAAATTCTCCAGGCGGTTTTTCCCTGGTACGGCTTCCGGTTTCTTCTGGGAAACCATATGCAGGGCTTTCTGGTTCTCGGTGCGGTGTTTCTTTCCGTAACCGGCGCCGAGGCGCTCTATGCCGATATGGGCCATTTCGGAAAAACTCCTATCCGTCTTACGTGGGCTTTATTCGTACTGCCATCGCTGCTGCTCAACTATTTCGGGCAGGGCGCCCTTTTGCTCGCTTCGCCTCAGGAATCGCATCATCCCTTTTATGCGCTTGTTCCCTCCTGGGGCCTTATTCCCATGGTGATTCTTTCGACGACGGCCACGATTATCGCTTCCCAGGCACTTATTACCGGGGTGTTTTCCCTGACCCAGCAGGCGATCCAGCTGGGATATTTCCCCCGCCTCACCATCCGCCACACCTCTGCCGGTCATTACGGGCAGATTTACGTTCCGGCGGCCAACTGGGGACTGATGGTCTCAACCATCAGTCTGGTTATCGGATTCGGTTCTTCAAGCAGGCTTGCCGCGGCATACGGCGTTGCCGTGACGGCGACCATGCTTATTTCCACGGTGCTTTTCTACTATGTGGCCCGTGATATCTGGAAATGGAACAAGATGGCTATCGACGTGATGATCGCTTTCTTTTTCATCATCGATCTGTCGTTTTTCGGCGCAAGTGCAAGCAAGCTGCTGCATGGAGCATGGTTTCCCCTGGTCATCGGCCTTTTCATTTTTACCCTGCTCTATACCTGGAAGCAGGGACGCAGCCTGCTCATGAAACAGCTCAAGGACCGTACCCTGACCGTCGACGAGTTCATACAGAGCCTTGCCCTGCAGCAGCCGCAGCGGGTGAGCGGCCAGGCGGTCTATCTTACGGCGAATCCTGATGTGATTCCGGTCGCGCTGCTGCACAATATGCGCCATAACAAGATTCTGCATTCGGAGGTCGCCCTGTTTCATTTCAGCACCGAAAGGGTGCCGAGGGTTCCCAACAGCCGCAAGGTCGAGGTGGTCAAATGCGGGGACGGGATATACAAGGTCGTGGCCCGTTACGGGTTCATGGAGTCGCCAAGCATCCAGCAGGTGTTTTCGCTTGCCCATCACAAAGGGTTTCATTTCCGCCTCGAGGCGACGAGCTTTTTCCTCAGCCGAGAGAAAATCGTCACGGGTCTTAAATCGAAAATGAGCGTGTGGCGAAAGAAGCTTTATGCCCTGATGATGCGCAACGCCATCAGTGCGACAGGTTATTATGATCTTCCTTCGGGTCAGGTGATTGAAATCGGTATGCAGGTCCAAATCTGATCGCTTATGGACTTTTCGGTATTTCATGATCTGGTTCGCCAGATAATCGATAATCCGGTTCCCTCGCTTCTGATCGTGCTGAACCTGATTCTGATCGAGAGTCTGCTCTCGGTCGATAACGCAGCCGTGCTGGCAACCATGGTTATGGATCTGCCGCAGAAGCAGCGTTCGGCGGCACTGCGTTACGGTATTCTCGGAGCCTATCTGTTCAGGGGCGTCTGTTTGCTGTTTGCTGCGGTACTGGTCAAGATATGGTGGCTCAAACCCTTCGGCGGCATCTACCTGCTCTATCTGGTTGTCTCGTGGTGGAAGGGGCGCAAGACCTCCAGCGGGCAGGACGACTATTTCGACAAGCAGGATAACTGGTTTTACCGGGTGACCGTCGGGTCTCTGGGTGCATTCTGGTCCACGATCATGCTTATCGAGCTGATGGATCTGGCTTTTTCCATCGACAATGTATTTGCCGCGGTAGCCTTCAGCGACAACATTCTGCTGATATGGCTGGGTGTGTTTATCGGTATTCTCGCCATGCGTTTCGTTGCCCAGGGGTTCGTTCTCCTGATGGAGCAGTATCCGTTTCTGGAGACCTGCGCTTTCATCGTGCTGGGTATTCTCGGCGTGAAGCTTTCACTGTCGGTGTTCGAACATTATTACCCCGAGGCTCACCTGAGCCGGTTTCTCGGCGGTCACGAGGCCGATGCGCTGACTTCGGCCGTGACGGTGGCCGTATTTTTCATTCCTGTCCTGACCAGCCAGCTTTTTAACGTGCCTGCACGCATGCAGCCGAAAGAGCAGGATGCCGATTATTGAAGAGCTTTCCTCTTTTTCTCACCGATGAACGATTTTCGAAGGGTATTTATCGGTATGCCGGCCTCCGCCGCACTGCAGGGGGAGGTTCAGCGCTACAGCCTTGATTTTCCCGACACTGCGGTTCGCTGGATCGCTCCGCAATATCTGCATGTTACTCTTGTGCCTCCATGGCGGTGTCTGGATATCGCTCCGGTTTGCCGGAGGATTTCCGCCGCCGCATCGGCGTATTCCCCTTTTACCCTCGATTTCCAGACGGTCTCTCCCGGTCCCGACAAACTTCATCCGCGTCTTTTCTGGGCTGCGGGCAGGGCTTCCGATCTTCTTTTTCAGCTTCATGGCGAACTTGCCGATCATTTTGTTCCGGAAAAGGCAGAAATGCTCCCTTTTTTTCTGCATATGACCATTGCGCGTCTTTCGACTGCCGCACGGTCACGGGCTGAAACATCTCCGGATGTTTACCGGAAAACGCGCACGGTTGCATGGAAAGGCATGTTCGACCGGATACGACTCTGCGAGTCGGAGCTGAAGCCTTCCGGTGCACGCTACCGTGTTTTGTGCGACGCCAGTTTCTGCGGCAGGAAACCGTCGTGATTTTCTATGGCTGCAATCGGTGCGGGAATCTATTATTGCCGGCTGTCGTTCTCTTTGTCAGGTAGCAACAAAAACATTTCGGATGAAGCCTTTCGCGCTGGCACGGCGGATAGCGTGCATGCTTGTGCTTCTGCTGCTCCTCCTTCCCGGAGCTTTGTCAGGGAAAGAGCGGCTGGCAGGCACTCCTCCTCCGGGCAGCACTGAACGGCGGGAGATTCTCGATGCGCTGCGGAAAGAAATTTTCCGCCTGCACCGGCTCGATGTGGTTTTTGTGGTCGGTTTTCTGAAGGCGCAGGACGGCTGGGCATGGGCGGAAACACTGCCGCAGTCACCGGACGGACGCAGCCGCTATGAGGGCGTTTCGGCTTTGCTGAGGAAATCAGGCGGACGCTGGCGTATTGCGGAACTTGCCTGTTCGGAGCCGGACAATCCCGAATGCCTCGACAGTCCTGACTATTTCCGGAAACTCAACATGCGCTTTCCCGCATTGCCGGTCTCCGTGCTGCCTCCCGGCTCCGCTACAGGAGGTACAGGGAAATAATATTCGTAATTGACAGGATAAATTCGTATCTATAAATTCGCATTTGACCGCGTGGTGAAGATGCTAAGAAAGATCAGGTGTCCATATTTCTGCTTTTCTACAGATCGTTACTGTCTACCTGTTTGCAAGGATTTTTTTCCTGACGGGCAAAACTCTCCTTCAGATTATTCCTTTCCCGCATGGCTGCCACTCCAGTGAATGCTGTTTAAGCATTGTTAATAATTTTATTACAGGAAAAGGACAGTATGATTGAAGAAAATGGATCCGTTTTGAAATTCAGCAGTCTGGAGCTGGCTGAACCGCTGCTCAGGGCGCTTGAAGAGGTCGGCTACGAGAAGCCTACTCCCATCCAGGCGCAGACCATCCCACTGCTTCTCGAGGGCCGCGATGTTCTCGGGCAGGCACAGACCGGTACCGGAAAAACCGCCGCCTTTGCGCTTCCGGTGCTCTCCAATATCGTGCTTTCGAAAGCGGAGCCCCAGGCTCTGGTGCTGACTCCGACCAGGGAACTTGCCATTCAGGTTGCCGAGGCTTTTCACCGGTATGCCGAGTATCTCAAAGGGTTTCATGTGGTGCCGATCTACGGCGGCCAGGATTACGGAACGCAGCTGCGCATGCTCAAAAGGGGAGTGCATGTGGTTGTCGGTACGCCCGGACGGGTGATGGACCATATGCGGCGAGGTTCGCTCTCGCTTGACGCTCTGCAGTGCCTGGTGCTCGATGAGGCCGACGAGATGCTGCGTATGGGTTTTATCGACGATGTCGAATGGATTCTCGATCAGACTCCCGAAAGCCGTCAGGTGGCTCTTTTTTCGGCTACCATGCCGGCGCCGATCCGCCGTATCGCCCAGAAACATCTCAAGAGCCCCGCAGAAGTAATCATCCAGAATAAAACGACCACCGTCGAGACCATCCGCCAGCGCTACTGGATTGTCGGAGGGAGCCACAAGCTCGATGTGCTGACCCGTATTCTTGAATTCGAACCGTTCGACGGGATACTCATTTTCGTTCGCACCAAAACCATGACGCTCGAACTTGCTGAAAAGCTGCAGGCCAGGGGCTATGCGGCTTCGGCGCTGAACGGCGATATGGCTCAGAACCAGAGGGAGCGCACGGTTGATCAGCTCAAGGACGGCACGCTGAGCATTGTCATTGCCACCGACGTTGCGGCAAGGGGACTCGATGTCGATCGCATCAGCCATGTGATCAATTACGATATTCCCTCCGATACGGAGTCTTACGTGCACAGGATAGGACGGACCGGTCGTGCGGGAAGAAGCGGCGAAGCGATTCTGTTTGTTTCTCCGAGAGAAAAAAACATGCTCTACGCTATCGAGAAGGCTACCCGGAAACGGATCGAGCTGATGGAGCTTCCTTCGACGGAAATCATCAACGACAAGCGCATAGCCAAGTTCAAACAGCGCATTACCGATACCATCGCTGCCGAAGATCTGGAGTTCTACACCCGCCTGATCGAACAGTACTGCCGGGAGCACGACATTTCAGAGCTCGAGGCCGCCGCCGCTCTCGCTTCGATGTTTCAGGGCGAAACTCCTCTCCTGCTCTCATCCAAGCCTGAACGGGCTTCTCGCCCGGAGGGTCACGACCGTCAGGAAAGAGACCGGGGTCCTCTGAGAAAGCAGAAGAAAGACGGATACAGCGCCGACGAGGGACGTGAGTGCTATCGTCTGGAGGTCGGAAGCGAGCATGGTGTGAAAGCCGGCAATATTCTCGGCGCCATCATCAACGAGATCGGCCTCGATCCCGAATCGATCGGAAGAATTTCCATAAACGATTCGTTCAGTACCGTCGAGCTTCCCGAAGGAATGCCGAACGACGTTTTTCATGAACTGCGAAAGGTTCGGGTGTGCGGACGTCAGCTCCGCCCGACGAAAATGGAGGAGCGGGCCAAACCGTCATACGGTACAGGCAGAAAGCCGAAGCCGAAATCGGACTTTCGCAGTGAACCGTCCTATTTCACCGGGCACAAGAAGAAGCGCAAGTAACGTTATTTCTCCGGAACTTCCCTAAGCGGGGTTCGGAAAAGTCAGGACGAAAAGACCTGCAGAAAACAAGTTTCTGCAGGTCTTTTTTTTAAGGTCCGAAAACTTCTGGTCTCTCACATGTTCAGCGCTCTTTTATCGATGGCCAGAGCGGCTTCCCGAACAGCCTCGGAGAGGCTCGGATGCGGATGACAGGTTCTGGCAATGTCTTCGGATGCAGCCCTGAATTCCATGGCCAGAGAGGCTTCGGCAATAAGATCGGATGCATTGGCTCCGATAATGTGCACGCCGAGGATTTCATCGGTTTTCGCATCGGCAAGCATTTTAACGAACCCTTCGGCGTCTCCCAGGCCGAGAGCCCTGCCGTTGGCGGCAAACGGGAACTGTCCGCTCTTGTATTCACGTCCCTCGGCACGGAGCTGCTGCTCGGTTTTTCCAACCCAGGCGATTTCCGGAGTCGTGTAAATTACCCACGGCATGGTGTTGTAGTCGAGGTGCGGCTTCTGGCCGGCAAGCAGTTCGGCGACCATCACCCCTTCGTCTTCAGCCTTGTGGGCCAGCATGGGCCCCCTCACCACGTCGCCAATGGCATAAATGCCGGGCGCCGCTGTCGCACAGTGCTCGTTGACGGGAATAAAGCCCCGTTCGTCGGTCTGAAGCCCCACTGCCTCGAGATTGAGCTGATCGGTATTCGGCACCCGGCCTACCGACACAATCAGTTTGTCGCATTCAAGCATGTGTTCTGCGCCCTGATCGTCGGTATAGGCGATTTCCACGCCGCTTTCAAGCTGTTTTGCCTGGCCGATCCTGACGCCGAGCTTGATGTGCAGACCCTGCTTCAAAAAAAGTTTCGCCGCCTCTCTCGATATGTTCTCGTCGGCCGCGCCAAGGAACGACGGCATGACTTCAAGCACCGTGACCTCTGCGCCGAGCCTTCGCCATACCGATCCCACTTCAAGACCGATCACACCCGCACCGATCACGCCGAGCTTTTTCGGGGCTTCGGTGAATTTCAGTGCGCCTTCGTTGTCGCAGATTGTCACGTTGTCCACCCTTACATTGGGAATATGACGGGCTTTGGAGCCGGTTGCGACAATCACTTTCCGGGCGATGATCTCCTCGTCGCCCTCCTTGCCTCTTATCGTGACCCGGAATCCCTCTTCGGTTCTTCCTGCAAATGAAGCGCGGCCCTTGAGGAGGGTGATTTTGTTCTTTCGGAAGAGGAACTGGATGCCGCTGGTCATTTTGGTTACGATATCCTCTTTGCGTTTCTGCATCCGGCCGATGTCGATGCTTGCCTCGCTGAAGGTGATGCCATGGTCGGCAAGGTTGTGCGATACCTTTTCAAAGGCTTCGGAAGAGGCAACGAGCGCCTTCAGGGGAATACAGCCGGCATTGAGGCATGTGCCGCCAAGCCGTGGCTCGCCGGACGGATCGTCATAAGCGCTGAACTCGCAGCATGCGACCGAAAACCCGAGCTGAGCCGAGCGGATTGCCGCTATGTAGCCGCCGGGACCCGCGCCGATAACAAGAATGTCGAATAACTTGCTCATAAGTGTATTTGTTTCTTAAAGATCGAGTAACAGACGCGCAGGGTCTTCCAGCGCGTCCTTCATTGCAACAAGGCCGAGAACGGCATCGCGGCCGTCGATGATGCGGTGGTCGTAGGAGAGCGCCAGATAGTTCATCGGACGGATCACGATCTGCCCGTTTTCGACAACGGGCCGCTCTTTGGTGGCATGGACGCCCAGAATTGCCGACTGCGGCGGATTGATGATGGGTGTTGAAAGCATCGAGCCGAACACGCCGCCGTTGGAAATGGAGAAGGTGCCTCCGCTGAGTTCCTCAAGCGAGAGGTTGCCCAGTTTTGCCTTTGTCGAGTAGTCTGCGATTTTGCGTTCAATGTCGGCAATGCTCATCTGGTCGGCATTGCGCAGAATGGGAACGACGAGACCTCTCGGTGAATTGACGGCTATGCCGATGTCGAAATAGCCGTGATAAATGATATCTTTGCCGTCTACCGACGCGTTCAGTACCGGATACTTGCGAAGTGCCTGCACCGCGGCCTTGACGAAGAAAGACATGAAACCGAGCTTGACGCCGTGTTCCTTTTCGAAGGATTCCCTGTAGCGGCTCCGCAACTCGATAACCGCCTGCATGTTGACTTCATTGAAGGTTGTGAGAATGGCGTTGGTCGCCTGGGACTGCAGCAGTCTTTCGGCGATGCGTGCCCTGAGACGGGTCATCGGCACCCGCTGCTCGGGTCTGTCGGTCACCTGGGGGGATTCCCGGTGGGCCTCTACGGGTCCATGTTTCTGCACCGGCTTCGCTGCCGGTTCGGCCGGTTCGGTTCCTCCGGCAATCGCTGCCAGCACGTCGCCCTTGGTGATTCTTCCCTCTTTTCCCGTTCCCTTGACCTGTTCGGGTCTCAGACCGGTTTCAGCCATGAGCCTGGAAGCGGAAGGCATGGTCAGGGGTTCTTTTGCCTGGGGCTCCTCCGGCTGCTTGTTTTGGGGGTCTCCGGCGTTTTTTTCCTCCTTCATGGCTTCCGGGACTTCCGCCGAGGGCTTGCCTTCGCTGTCGATTCTTGCCAGAACCTGTCCCGGTACGATCGTTCCGCCGTCCCCTACAAGAATCTCGAAAAGAATTCCGGAGGAAGGCGACGGTACATCAAATACCACCTTGTCGGTTTCGACTTCAAACAGGATTTCATCTTCAGCAACGGCATCGCCAGGTTGTTTTTTCCAGTTCAGCAGCGTTGCTTCGGCAACGGATTCGGACAACTGGGATATGGTGACGTCAATGATTGCCATTTGAGCATATTATTTGTTGAAAAAAACGCTGAATTCGCCGTAAGCCTCGTCAAGCAGGGCTTGCTGCTGAAGCGCATGCATGGCGGCATAGCCGCATGCGGTTGATGCCGATGCCAGACGGCCGGCATAGCCGAACTGCTGGCCGGGAGTCATGGTTTTCATGATATAGTGCTGGAGGAAACGCCAGTACCCCTGATTTTTCGGCTCATCCTGGCACCAGACGATATCCTTCAGCAGCGGATATCTCCGGAGCTCGGCAGCAAACGCTTCGAGGGGGAAGGGGTAGAGCTGTTCGATACGGATAATGGCGACCGTCTCGGAGGTGTTTTCACTTCGGCGGTTAAGGAGGTCATAGTATACCTTGCCGGAGCAGGCCAGTATCCGGGTGACTTTTTTCGGGTCGGCCGACGTGTCGCTGATGATGTTCCGGAACACCCCGTCCGAAAGCTCATCGAGCCGGGATACCGCCTCCTTTTTGCGCAGCAGGGACTTCGGTGTCAGAATCACCAGCGGCTTGCGGACCATTGTTGTCATCTGGCGTCGCAGCAGGTGGAAAATCTGGGCGGGAGTGGACGGCTGACAGACCTGAATGTTGTTTTCGGCGCACAGCTGCAGAAACCTTTCAGGCCGTGCCGAAGAGTGTTCCGGGCCCTGACCTTCGTAGCCGTGCGGCAGCATGAGGGTAAGGCCTGAAGCAAGTCCCCATTTCACCTCTCCGGAGGTGATGAACTGGTCGATAAGCACCTGTGCTCCGTTTGCGAAGTCCCCGAACTGGGCCTCCCAGATCACCAGCGTATCGGGAGCCGATATGGAGTAGCCGTATTCAAAACCGAGCACGGCCTCTTCGGAAAGCACCGAGTCGATGACCGTGAACGGCGCCTGGCTGCCGGTGACGTTCTGCAGCGGAATGTAAATGCCGGAGTCCCATTTTTCACGGTTCTGGTCGTGCAGCACCGCATGGCGGTGCGAGAAGGTGCCCCGGCCGCTGTCCTGTCCGGTAATGCGTACCGGAAAACCGCCTGCAACGAGGGACGCGAACGCCAGATGTTCTCCCATTCCCCAGTCGAGAGGCAGTTCACCCCGTCCCATACGGGCCCGGTCGTTCACCACCTTTTCAACCAGCGGATGCAGTTTGAAGTTTTCGGGGATTCTGGTGATTCTTTCCGCAAGCCGCTGCAGTTCGGCAAGCGGGACGCCGGTTTCCGACGCCTCATGGCTTCCCGAGACAGGTTCGGCCGTAAAGATGGTTTTATTGACGAGCACGGGATTGGCGCTGTAGCGGCCTTCATCGAGATCCTTGCGGAACTGTTTGCTGATCGCATCGGCATCTCCAGCCTTGATGATGCCCTGGGAGACGAGCCTTTCGGCGTAGAGTTTGCGTGTGCCTGGATGTTTGTCGATGTTCTTGTACATCAGCGGCTGGGTCATGGCCGGGGTGTCCTGTTCGTTATGGCCCAGTTTTCTGAAACAGATGATATCGATCACGACATCGCGCTTGAACGCCTGCCGGTAATCGAGAGCCATCTGCGCCGCCAGAACGACGGCTTCCGGGTCGTCGCCGTTGACATGCAGCACCGGGGCCTCGATCATCTTGACGACATCGGTGCAGTACGTTGTCGAGCGGCTGTCGCGGGGATCGGAGGTGGTGAAGCCGATCTGGTTGTTGATGACGATATGCACGGTTCCTCCCGTACCGTAACCCCTTGTCAGCGCAAGGTTGAGCGTTTCCATCACCACGCCCTGTCCGGCAAATGCAGCATCCCCGTGGATCAGTACCGGCAGCACCTGCGAGCCGTCCCTGTCTTCACGCCGGACCTGCCGTGCTTTTACGGCGCCTTCGACGACCGGGTTGACGATTTCAAGGTGCGACGGATTGAAGGCAAGGGAGAGATTGACCGGTCCGCCCGGCGTTACGATATCGCTGGTGAACCCCTGGTGGTACTTTACATCACCGGACGGGAGTTCGCCGGCATGCTTGCCCTCGAATTCCGCAAACAGATCGGGAGGATTCTTTCCCATGATGTTGACCAGAACGTTCAGTCTTCCACGGTGCGCCATCCCGATAACGATTTCCTGCACTCCCGAGCGGCCGGCGCGCTGGATCAGCTCGTCCATTGCTGGAATGAGGCTGTCTCCCCCTTCGAGGGAGAATCGTTTCTGGCCGATAAAGCGGGTATGCAGGTACCGTTCGAACCCCTCGGCGGCCGTCAGGCGTTCGAGGATATGTTTTTTTCTGTCGGGGCTGAAATCGGGCTTCGCCCGGATGGTCTCGAATTTTGCCTGCCACCACCGTTTTTCGGTCTGGTCGGTTATGTACATGAACTCTATGCCGAGGGTGCCGCAGTAGGTTTCCCTCAGGTTCTTGAGCAGTTCGCGAAGCGGCAGGGTTTCGCTGCCGAAATAGGTATTGCTTGTATTGAAAACAATATCCATGTCGGTATCCGAAAAGCCGTAAAACGAGGGTTCGAGATCGGGCAGTGCGGGTCGTTCCTGGCGTTTCAGCGGATCGAGGTCCGCCCGGCGTGAGCCGATGTTGCGGTAAGCGGCAATGAGTTTCTGAACCGATACCCGTTTGCGTCCGAGTCCGGCGTCCGGACTTGCGACAATCCTGCAGATAGGACCCAGCCTTGCCCGTTCGGCAAATGATGCCTGAATGGGGGAGTGGGCCGTATCCCGCGAGTCGCTGCCGTCAGAGGCCGGAACGTTCTGCATCGCGTCGAAGTAGGTACGCCAGTTTTCCGGAACCGAACCCGGATTGTCGAGATAGGTTTCGTAAAGTTCTTCGATATAAGGGGCATTGCCTCCGAAAAGATAGGAGCTGCTGTTATCCTGCTGTATCATGATGTGAACTGCCTTGCTGTAATAGGGTTGCAGGGGTGATTATCGGTGTGTCTGACGGTTTGTTGCCGTTCTTTTTGATTGCTGAAGATGCATGGCGGAATAAAAACGAACTACGAAATATATCCAAGGAGTTTCTATTGTGGAAGTTTCCGTGAAAAGAAAGCTAACAATCGTTAATAAAAGTTGCTGCATAAAAATGAAAACCGGGCGATTTGCCTCCCGTTTCGGGGGGTCGAACGCATGAGTTATATTGTTTTTGTACCTTGTCAGTTACGTTTTTCCGGACGGTGATGGTGAGATTCCGGATACTCCGCTGAAATCCGAAAATGCTGTTTTCCAGGTTTTCCATGATAAAAATAGAGGCGCTGAAATTTTACCCGGGGGCTTATGCCGGACTATCGGGAAAAACCGCTCTGGCCACCCTTCAGTGCGTCGGGCGGACTGACTGTTCAGGTTCTGTTGACGGTCATGTTTGTGACGAGGTTGTGCGACTGCTCGAAAAAGAGCCGTTTTTACGTATGTGGGAGCAGGATCTGCCCGGTTTCCTCCTTGTAGAGCCCTGCTGCGATTCTCCGGCCGGTCGCTGGCTGGCCGCACTGACGGTTGCTTTTCAGCGCTGGGCCAGAGACCCCGTGGGTGAGGGTCGGGTGGTTTCTTCGTCGGGTCTTTCCATCGAACTCGCCCTGCCCTGGGAGCGCGAGGCGGTGCTCAGGAGCGCGCTGCAGTTCGCGATCAGGTATTTGCATTTCTGGTTGCAGCCCCATAGGGAGCCCTCCCCGAAAGAGAGCCCGGAAAAAGAATTCAGCGAGTGGCTGCAGAAAGTTCATGGCGGCGGATTGTCACCCAACACCCTTCGCTTCGCCATGGCGGCCAGGCTGCGCGGCATTCCTTCTGCGGTTTCGTCGGCAACCGATACGCTGCGTATCGGCTGGGGCTCCAGCGCACTGCACATGGATGGCAGTTTCACGGGAAATACGGGGGTTCTTGCCTCACGCATCGCGCGCAACAAAATGCAGACCGGTAATCTTCTCCGGCTGGCCGGAGTGCCTGTACCTCCGTCCATTCTGGTTCATGGCGTGGAGCAGGCGTTGACGGCCGCCCTGCGTCTTGGCTGGCCGGTTGTCGTAAAGCCTCCGGATCTTGATTTCGGTCAGGGCGTCGTGCCGGATATCCGCGATAAGATAACGCTGCAGCGGGCGTTCGAGTCTGCATTGAAGCTCAGTCGAAGAGGTGTCATCGTCGAGAAGCATGTTGCCGGTCAGGACCACCGGATGCTGGTTGTGGGCGGAGAACTGCTGGCTGCGGCCATGCGTATTCCTCCGGGAGTTACCGGAGACGGCAGAAATACGGTTGCCGCCCTTGTCGACAGGGAAAATGCCGATTTCCGCAGGAGCAGGGGGAAGCGAAGCCTGCTGATTGCGCTCTCTCTGGACAACGACGCCCGGCGCTGTCTTCAGGATCAGGGCCTGGTTCCCGAAAGCGTGCCTGAAGCCGGTCGTTTTGTCTTTTTGGGGCGTACGGCAAATGTCAGTACCGGAGGCAGTGCCGTCGATGTCACCTCCAGGGTGCATCCCGATAACCGTCGGCTTGCCGAGCGGGCTGTTCGTCTGGTAGGTCTGGATATCGCAGGGGTTGATTTTCTCTGTCCGGATATTTCCCGCTCGTGGCGCCAGGCCGGAGGCTGGATCATAGAAGTCAATGCCCAGCCCGGTTTTCGTCCTCACTGGATCGGCGATCCCGGCCGGGATATCAACGGTGAAATTATAGACAGGATGTTCCGGTCCCTGTCGGCGAGGATCCCTACGGCAGCGATCTCCGGGACCAACGGCAAGAGCACGACAGCCTTGATGCTGCACCATATCTGGACGACATTCGGAAAGGTTTCCGGAGTCTGTACCACCAACGGGGTCTGGGTAGGCTCCGACATGGTTTCCGAGAGGAATCTTTCCGGTTATCCGGGAGGACGGATTCTGCTCGAGGATCCAGCTGTGGAGACGGCGGTTTTCGAGATGCCGCGCAAAGGCCTCATTCTTTTCGGTCACCCCTGCGACCGCTATGATGTAGCCGCGCTGCTGAACGTCCAGAACGACCATATCGGCGTGGACGGCATAGGCAGCCTGGAAGAGATGGCCCGTCTCAAGGCCGAAGTACTCGAACGTGCCGCTCACGCTGTCGTGGTCAATGCCGAAGACTCTTTATGCCTGGCGATGCTTGCCTATGCAGGTGCGCCCCGTCATGTTCTGGTCTCCCGCGATGCCACAGCGTTTGATTTTCAGCAGCATCTCGGATCGGGAGGACCGGGAGTGTTCTGCCGCATTCATGAGGGGACTTCCTGGATCGTGCTGGCAGAAGGGATGACGCATTTCCTGTTGATGCCGCTGCAGGAGATTCCGGCAACCATGAACGGGCTTCTGCAGTTCAATGAAATCAACGCACTCTTTGCCGCTGCGCTTGCCTGGGCGCAGGGCATTCCCCCCGGCGTCATCCGGAAGTCGCTCGCAACGTTTGCGAATACAGCGGAACAGAATCCCGGCAGGTACAATTTCATTGAGGGTTTTCCCTTTCGGGTGTTGCTGGACTACGCCCACAATCCCGAGGGTATTCGGGAATTATGCGGGGTGGCCGGCAAACTCGATGTTGCGGGCAAACGCCGCCTGCTCAACCAAAAATTAGGATGCCGGCACCGTTCGCATCTGGCTGCGAGCGCTTTTGATCTTGCCCGTACCTTCGATGATTTCGTGCTGGGCACGGCGCCGATCTATGTCGATAAAAACCCTGAATGGGCAGGAGACGGCGATCCGCAGGAGCGCATGATCACCTGCAGCCGCCAGTGCCTCCTTGAACATGGGGTTGCGCCGGATTTCATCGTCACCGAGCGCGACCAGGCCAATGCCATCAGAACGATCATGAAGCGGGCGGAACCCGGCGATCTGGTCGTTCTGCTTGCCGAGCCATGGGTTGCGCTTCAGGTCTTGCAGGAGCTGCGCGATGGTTGAGGATCGGCATGTTTTTGGCTTTCCGGAGCCGAAGGAGGGTGGTTTCAGCTCTATGCGTTATGCTTTTCCGCAGAGCGGGCATCGGGGGTCGCGGCTTACCTGAACCCTGCGCATGGTCATGGAAAGGCAGTCACAGGTAAGGATCGTGTTGCAGAGAGGCGCGCCGATCGAAAGCAGAAACTTGACTGTTTCGGTAGCCTGTATGGCGCCCATGATTCCGGCAAGTGCGCCGAGAGGCCCCGCCGGAATCTGTTTGTCAGGGAAATCTTCTTCGTGAAAAACGCACCGGAGGCATGCGCTTTCGCCCGGACTGACGGTCATGGTCTGTCCTGTGAATGCGTTTATGCCGGCATGAGAGTAGGGCTTCGCTTCAGCCTGACAGGTTTTCGCTATCAGGAATTTCGTTTTGAAGCAGTCTGTAGCGTCAATCACAAAATCATATCTGGCTATGAGCTTTCCGGCATTTTCTTCGTCGAGACGGAATGGATGAAGCGTGAGCCGGGTGTCGGGATTGAGCGCCCTGAGCCTTTCCGCTGCGGAGGAGACCTTCAGGGTTCCTACTGACGGGGTTGTATGCAGGATCTGACGCTGCAGGTTGCCGAGCTCCACCCTGTCGCCGTCGACGAGGCCCAGGGTTCCGATGCCTGCCGCAGCCAGATAGAGTGCTGCAGGGGAGCCGAGCCCTCCGGCTCCGACCACCAGAACTTTTGCCTGGAGCAGCTTTTCCTGCCCCTCATGACCGATTTCCGGGAGTGTCAGATGGCGCCCGTACCGTTCGCGCTGCGTTTCGTTCAGTTCCATGTGTTCGTGTTTTCCGGAACTCACGTGGCCATTTCCGGCGATGAAGGGCCGTTATAGGTGTGTTCCCAGTTTTTGAAAACCGGTTCGATGTTTTTTTCGCGCAGAGCATCGCAGAACAATTCGGCCGAGCGGTCGTCGAAGACATCGAACTGGCCCCGTTCGACCGATTCGGGATCGGAGTAGCCTCCGACCGTGGTCCGGCTTGCAATGCTCATTCGGGTAATGCCCAGGCCGGCCATGCCGTCGCGGAAAGCCGGGCTTTCGCGGGTGGAGAGCACGAGCTCCACATCGGGCAGAGCGATGCGGAAGGCAAAGATCATGCGGGCCAGCAGATGGTCGCTGACCGGGAAAGGGGGCTGGTAGCTGCCGGTCTGCGGCCGGATCCGGGGGAAAGAGACCGAAAGGCCCGCACGCCAGTATGTTCTTCCGAGATGAAGGAGATGGCGGTAGAGCAGGAGCGCCTCCTCCTGCGGGTCTGCAAGTCCGAGCAGGACGCCCAGGCCGACGCTCTTCATACCCCCTTCAAGGGCTCTTGCGGGCGTTTCAAGCCGCTCCCGGTAATTTTTTTTCGGACCCCACCGGTGAAGTTCGCCGTAGCTCAGGGGGTTGTAGGTCTCCTGGTAGATCGTTATGCCGGTACATCCCGCATCGGCCAGTTCCCGGTATTCTGCGACACTCATGGGAAAGGCCTCTACCGATACGCGCTGCATCTTTGCAGCCGCGGTTGCCACGGAATCACGGAGATAGTCGAAATCCGCGGCTCTGGTGCGTTCTCCGGTGAGGAGCAGCACATCGCTGATGGCCAGCCGCTTCATGGCATCGAGTTCTTTTCGTATCTCTTCTTGTTCGAGGCGCCGGCGCGGCGTTTTTCTGTCGGAGGCGAAGCCGCAGTAGGCACAGCCGCTCGAACAGTGGTTCGAAAGGTAGAGCGGTGCATAGAGCGACATGGTGCGCCCGAACCTCCGGAGGGTTAGCGCTTTCGACTCTGCGGCAAGCTGCTCGAGCGTGTAGGGCGAATCCGGCAAGAGCATGGCCCTGAAGCGGGTCTCATCGCGACCGGCACTCAGCCATTCAGGCAGCTGGTTCATGCTTCGGACCCAAGAAAAGAGGTGAGCGGGCTTGTTGCTGCGGCCAGGCCGCTTTTTTCCATGATTCCAGCCCTGAATGCCTTTCGTCCGGCAGCGACGGCTTCGGCGAAGGCTTCGGCCATGTCCGGAGGGTTGCCGGCAACGGCAACGGCGCTGTTGACGAGCACGGCATCGCATCCCATTTCCATGGCCAGCGCAGCTTCGGAAGGAGAGCGTAATCCCGCATCGACAATGACGGGTATGTTGCTTTCGCGGATGATGATGCGCAGCATTTCCGCAGTGGCAAGTCCCTGCCCGCTGCCGATTGCCGATCCGAGCGGCATGACCGATACGCATCCGGCCTCTTCGAGCCGTTTGGCGAGCACCGGATCCGCCGGAATGTAGGGCATGACCAGAAACCCCTCTTTCGCGAGGATTTTCGATGCTTCGTACGTTTCGATCGGGTCCGGCATGAGATGCTGCGGGTTGGGATGTATTTCGACCTTGATGAACGGGCTGCCGGACAGCTCACGGGCTATTCTCGCTGCATGCACGGCTTCCGCGGCCGTCGAAGCGCCGGAAGTGTTCGGCATCAGCGTGATGCCGGGAATCGAGGTGAGCGGCGTGAAGAGATCGTCGCCGGGCTGTTCGCGGTTGAAGCGGCGGAGAGCGACGGTGACAAGTTCGGCTCCCGAAGCTTTTACCGCTTCGAGCATCACGCTTGCGCTGCTGAATTTGCCTGTTCCGAGAATCAGGCGGGAAGAGAGTGTATAGCTACCTAAGTGCAGTAAGTCCATAAGTGTTGTTGAGAGGGTTAGCCTCCTCCGGCAAAGATCAGGATCTCAACCCGGTCGCCTTCTTCGAGGCTGGCGGCGGGACGGTTTTCTGGCCGGACGATATTGTCATTGACTACGGTTGCCACGGTTTTTTCCTCCGGGCCGATGCCGGCCAGCAGATCGCTGACCGAGGAACCTCCGGGCAGCGTGAACGGTTCTCCGTTTACCTGTATAGTAATTATTTGCGGCATTTTATGCATGTTCGGTTTTTCAGCAGCTGAAAATAACGATGAAAGGAATAACGGCCCTGTTCTGTCGGAGAGGCTTCCGTCAATCTCCCTGAGGAGTGTTCGAGTCGACCTGCATCAGGGCGGGGAGAGTGCCCCGAGCAGGTCGGCTTCAAGATCCCCTGCATGCTCCAGACCGATCGACATGCGCACAAGGTTGTCGCTGCACCCCCGTTTCAGGCGTTCTTCAGCGGAGAGCGCACCAAGCGTCATTTTTGCCGGAGATGCGACAAGGGATTCGACCCCGCCGAGACTGTCGGCAAGGGCAAAGAGCTTCAGCCGGCCGACCAGATTTTCAACTGCCGGAAGGCCGCCTTTCAGGGCGAAGGTCAGCATGCCGCCGAAGCCGCTCATCTGGCGTTTCGCAAGTTCGTGCTGCGGGTGTGAAGGCAGGCCGGGATAGAGCACCTGCTCGACGGCAGGGTGCTTTTCGAGAAGACGGGCCAGGTGCATGGCGTTTGCCTCATGTTCCTTCATGCGGATTTTCAGGGTTTTCAAGCCCCGCATGACCAGCCAGCAATCCCATGGGCCGGGGATGGCTCCTGCCGCAGCCTGATAGTTCTTTATGGTCCGGTGCAATGCTTCATCGTCAAGCACGACAGCCCCGCCGATCACATCGCTGTGTCCTCCGAGGTATTTGGTCGTGCTGTGCACGACGATGTCGGCGCCATGTTCGAGCGGGCGCTGGAAATAGGGGCTTGCGAAAGTGTTGTCCACGGCAATCAGTATGCCGTTCCGTTTTGCCGCAACGGAAAGCGCCCTGATGTCGGAAATCCTGAGCAGTGGATTGCTCGGGCTTTCCAGCCAGATGAGTCTTGTTTCGGGCCGGATGCATGCCTCGTAACCTTCCGTCGATTCATCTTCCGCATAGGTGATCGAAACGCCCCAGGGGCGCAGCAGCTGTTCGAAAATCCGGTAGGTGCCCCCATAGATGTCGATGCCTGAAACGATATGGTCGCCGGGCCGCACCACCTGCAGCGCCGCCATGGTTGCGGCTACGCCCGAAGCGAAGGCGAGACCGAAACGGGCGTTCTCGAGCAGGGCCAGAGACGACTCGAGAGCCTTGCGCGTCGGGTTTCCGATTCTCGAATAAAAGAACTCCCTGTGATGGTTAAGGTCTTCCCGCTCGAACGTCGAGGACTGGAAAACCGGAAACGTAACCGATCCTGTAACCGGATCAGGGGTCTGCCCGTCATGGATTGCGAGGGTTTCGAACTGCATGGCGCCTTTTGTTATGTTGCTCAACTCATATACTGCTACAAGGTAATACAGCCTGCTTTATTTACAAGGGCTCAAGCCCGTCATCGAGCGCCTCTATCAGGTCGTCGGGATGTTCGAGTCCTATGGAAAGCCTTATCAGTTCCCTGGACAGACCGCTCTGAAGCTGCTGTTCCTCCGACAGCTGGCTGTGTGAGGTGCTTGCCGGATGCAGAATGAGGCTTTTTGCGTCACCCACGTTGGCAAGGTGCGAGAAAAGCTTTATGGAATCGATAAGCCGGACGGCGTCGTCGTATCCCCCTTTCAGGCCGAACACGACCATGCCTCCGAACCCTTTTTTCAGGTCTTTCGATGCGCTGGCATGGGAAGGGTCGTTTTTCAGACCCGGATAGCGGACCCACGCCACCTTGGGATGCCGCTCCAGGTATTCCGCCACCTTCAGTGCGTTTTCGCAATGCCGCGCCATGCGCACCGGCAGGGTTTCCAGTCCCTGGAGAAATATCCACGAATTGTCGGGCGAAATGCACGAGCCCAGATTTCTCAGCGGCACCGTACGTACCCGAAGGGCGAACGCCATCGGGGCGAGCTGCTCGGGAAGGTCGAGCGCCCACCGGAGCCCGTGGTAGTTTCCGTCCGGCTCCGTGAAGAGCGGATGGCGGCCTTTTTTCCAGTCGAAACGCCCGGCATCGGTAATGCTTCCACCCACCGCAGTGCCGTGTCCCCCTATCCATTTTGTCAGGGAGTTGACCACGATATCTGCTCCCAGTTCTATGGTTCTGAGCAGATACGGGGTCGTGAAGGTTGCGTCGACGATCAGCGGCAGGCCGTTACGGTGGGCAATATCGGCAACGGCCCGCACCCCGGTGTAGTCGAGTGCGGGGTTGCCGATGGTTTCGATGAAGATCGCCCTTGTTTTTTCCGTTATCGCCCGCTCGAAGTTTTCGGGTTTATCGGGATCGACGAAGGTGACGTTGATGCCGAGTTTCGGCAGAATGGCGTCGAACTGGGTATAGGTGCCGCCGTAGAGATTGTTTGCGGCGATGATGTTGTCGCCTGCTTCCGCCAGCGTGATGACGGCATAGAAGATCGCCGCCGTGCCCGATGCAAGTGCAACCGACGCCGCTCCCCCTTCAAGTTCCGTTATCCGTTGCTCGAGGATATCGGTGGTCGGGTTCATCAGGCGGGTGTAGATGTTGCCGAGTTCCTTCAGGGCAAACAGATTCGCGGCATGTTCCGTGTTTTTGAAGAGGTAGGAACTGGTGCGGTAAACCGGCACGCCGCGGGACTGTGTCTGGTCAACAGGTTGCCCTGCGTGCAGGGCAAGCGTTTCGAAACGGTAGTTGTCTGATCTCATTGGTATCGTTGTTCTGTTGTTGGTGTTTTTTCTCTGTGTCGAGCTGCCGGGAAGGAAGCGTTCGATTTCCGGCAGGCGGTTATTTTCCAAAGAGCCTGTAGCGCTGCAGATTGAACTGGTAATAGAGGAAGCAGCCGAAACAGAATCCTCCCAGCGCCACGGCGGCGGCGACTCCGACCATGCCGGCCAGAATCCATCCGGCAGTCGGAGCCCCCAGAAGGAACGCGAGCTGCGAGAATCCGAGCAGAACAGCCGCAATGGAGTTGTTGAAGCGCATGAGCTGGGGACTTTCCACTGCCGCTTCCCTGTTCTTTTGTGCAAACAGGCGGGATCCTGCAAAATAGACAAGGCTTGCGCGTCTTCCGAAAATGGCCGCCGGGAGAATGATGACAAACAGCAGGGTTATCAGCAGCGGCTGGCGGAGCGTCAGTGCGCCGAGCACGCCGGCAAGCAGCACGGTGCGGTTGAGCCTGACTATGGGCAGCGGGATGGACTCGCAGGAGGTTTCGGTTGTTTTGATATGCATTGCCATATGGTTTTATGGTGGTATTTGATAAAATAAAAAAGCCGGTTCTGGCACTGTGAACCGGCTTTCTCGGAATATACTCGATCATGAAGCAGAGGTGGGTTACACGTCCTTCCTTTTCCTTCTTGTGCCGGTTTGTGCGGTGCTTGCGCAACAGCAGCAGGGGCTGCACATTATCAGGGTTGTCGCGTTTTCTGTTTTCATGTCCGGGTATTGATTGTTAACAATTGTTAATATTGTTTCTTTTTTTCAATTTTCCAAAAAAAACGTGTTCTCCGGATACGGATATCCGCCGAGATGTTGTGCTCTCTTGCGATATTTTATTTTATTGCAGTCATCAGCAGCAGTTTCACGGAACCGGCAAACACGATTATGGGATATATCGAGGCCGTGTGCATCAGCACCGAAAAAGGGGTGGTCAAGGAGGCGGTGCCGGAAATCGTTCTTCGCGCCGGATGGGGAATAGAGGGGGATGCGCATGCCGGCGAGTGGCATCGTCAGGTATCCATGCTGGCAGGGGAGAGCATCGATCGGATGCGCGAAAAGATGCATGAACTCGATCACGGCGTTTTCGCCGAAAATATCGTGACCAGAGGGATCGATCTTGTTTCGCTTGTACCAGGTGAGCGTCTTCAGGCAGGGGAATCGGTGCTGCTTGAAGTCACCCAGATCGGCAAGGAGTGCCATAATGACGGGTGCGCTATCCAGCGGGCGACAGGTGATTGCATCATGCCGCGGGAAGGGGTTTTCTGCCGGGTGTTGCAGGGGGGAACCCTGCAGGCCGGTATGAGGGTTGCCGTCCTTTGACTGAGCTTATCCGCCTATTTCCGACATGCTGGTCCGCCGGTTTTCTCCATCTCCCTGGTTTCTTCCGTCTTCGGGTTTCTGCCGGACCGCGGTCCTGAAGAGAGCCGCGACCTCTTCAGCAGCATCGCTGCTTCGCAGAAGAGGGAGCAGTTCCATGCCCTGCCTGTCGTAAAGACAACTGATCACCGATCCTCCCGATGTGATCCGTATACGGTTGCACTGGCTGCAGAAATTTCTCGTGTAGGCCGGAATGATCGCCGCCGATCCCTCGTAGCCGGGAAGGCTGAAACTGAAGTATTCGGTTGATGTTCCCCGGTGTGGCAGAAGTTCCGGATAGGCATCCCGGAGCAGTTCCCGGATTTTATCGAGACCCAGAAACTTTCCGGTGCGCCATATCTGGTGGTCGTCGAACGGCTGCAGTTCCATGAACCGTACCGTAACGGCGTGATTCCTGGTGAACTCCATGAACTCTGCGATCTCATCGCTGTTGACGCCCCGCATCATCACGACATTGAGTTTGACCGGTATGGCTTTTGATGCGAGCAGGGCCTCCAGATTGGCTTTCACCTGCACGAAGAGGTCCCTTCGGGTTATGGCTTTGTAACGCTCGCGGTCGAGCGTGTCGATGCTGAGGTTCAGGGCATCGAGTCCTGCGCCGAGCAGCGTGTCGAGGTGTTTGTGAAGCAGCACGCCATTGGTGGTGAGTGATACGTTCTCTATGCCTTTGGTTTGTTTCGCACTCCTCACCAGTTCCGCAATATCGTTCCGCAGCAGCGGTTCCCCTCCGGTGAAGCGTACCTTTTTTACGCCGGTTTCGGCAAGAATCCTGATCAGGAGCTCGATGTCGCCGGTATTCAGGGTATGTTCCGGAGCCGGGCTGCATTCGTGTTCTTCGCTCATACAGTATGAACAGCGGAGGTTGCACCGGGCGGTGACGGCTATGCGGGCGTAGCTGATGGTACGCCCGAACCGGTCGACGAGCGGGTGGCTGGTGTTGTCTGTAAGGCTCAAGGACGCGTGTTGAATTAATAGAGGAGATATTTTCGGCAAGGATTGCGGCCGGGTCTCTTCTGAATGTAAGATTATTGCCCGCGAATTGCACGAACCGTCACGAAGAATATGAAATCCGGTTCAGGGGGATCGGCGCTCTTTTCAGCGGCGTCCCGGTACTGGCCGAAACGCTTCAGTTTACGCCGAGGATCACGCTCGAGGCTTTGAACACGGCACAGATCTGTTCGCCTTCCCTGAGTTCGAGTTTTTCGGAACTGCCATGGGTGATGATTGCCGAAATGACGTTTCCTCCCCCGATTTCGACATCCACTTCCGTGCTGACCGGGCCTTCGATAACCTTGCTGATGGTGCCGCGCATGACGTTGCGTGCGCTTATGGTGGCGTCCTGCAGATCCCTGCCGATGATGACCGAATTCGACTTGATGATGGCATAGGCATTCATGCCCTCCTTCAGGCCGAGATTATCGACCGCGCCTATGGTGATGATCGAGGCGATGACCGGTCCGTTCGGCAGTGCGAGAACCACTTCGGCGTTGACGGCGCCTCGGGTAATTTTTTTTACGGTTCCTGAAAAAACGTTGCGCGCGCTTATTCTCATGGATATCCTTCTGAGGAACTGGTAGAGATGCCCGGTTTCTCCGAGCCGCTCTTCAAGGTTCTCGAGGAATTTCCGGTGTTCTTCCTGCACAACCCTGAACTGTTCGATGACTTTTTTTCCCTCTTTCGTCAAGAGGGTGCCACCGCCTCCCTTGCCTCCTGTCGTGCGCTCGACCAGCGGTTTTTCGGAAAGGTTGTTGATCATGTTGATCAGGTGCCATGCGGTTTTGTAGCTGATGCCGACGGCTTTGGCCGCGCTGTTGATCGAGCCGAGTTCATCGATTTTCTCAAGCAGGGCTATCCGGTCTCCTCCGAGAAAACGGTTCTGCGATTTCTGGAACCAGATGGATCCCTCCAGCCCGATCGGTTGTTTCGTACATTTTGCCATGAGCTTGGCCTGTTTGGTTGCCTGCTTCTGCCTGAATTAACCCTAAAATACAAGTTTCAGGGGACAGTACGGCTTTCGTTGCCGGTTCGGCTGATTTTTTTCAGGATGGCGAACATGCCGAGCGAGATGACGGCGAGCATAATCGACAGGAGTGCGGCTTTTTCGAAATTGCCCTCGAAGACCGCATTGTAGATGGCAAGAGACATGGTTTCCGTTTTTCCGCTGATGTTGCCGCCGAGCATGAGCGTAATGCCGACTTCGCCGAACGAGCGCCCGAGAGAGAGCACGAGGCCGGTGAAGAGGGCATAGCGGATATGAGGCAGGACAACCTTTATATAGGTTTCTGTCCGGCTTTTTCCGAGCGTCCACGATGCTTCAAGCAGTGAACGGTCCATGGTTTCGATGGCGCTCTGGACCGATTTTACCACCAGCGGCAGTCCGGCCACGAACGATGCGGTATAAACCCCTGTGGTGCTGAAGATGGTTTCGATGCCTGCGCTCTGCAAGGGACGGCCGATAATGCCGTTGCGGCCAAGCAGCAGCAGAAGAAGAAAGCCTGTGGCGATCGGAGGAAAGATAAGCGGAAGGGTGACGGCCGTATCCGCAAGGGAGCGGAGGAAGGTTTTTTTTCCGGTAAGGAAGTATCCCGCAAGCACTCCTGTGACGAGATGCAGGGCAAGGGTCACTGCGGCCGTGTTCATGCTGAGCATGACCGCACTCCGGCTGTCGAAACTCCGGAGTGCTTCGTTTATATCGAGGGTCATAAGCCGTAGTGCCGGAGAATCTTCACACACTCACGCCGTTTGAGAAACCTGAGAAAATCCGTGACTTCGGTTTTCTTTTCGAACTCCCGGATTACCGCGGCCTGAATGTCGATCGGTGAATAAAGGTTTTGTGGGACCCGGAGCATGCCGCCGGTTTTTTCCCTTATCCCGATTGCATCGGTAATATTGATAAAACCGGCATCGATTTCCCCGGAGACAAGGTAGGCCGAAACCTGCGGAACCGTCGACAGGGTCATGAGCTTGTCCGACACCACTGCCCTCAAACCGGATTTTTTCAGGTATTCTGTTGCAGCTTGTCCGTATATGGCTTTTTCAGGATCGGGCATGCCGAGACGCTGGACCTCTTTTCCTCTGATCTCCTCAAGCCGTTTCAGTTTCAGCCCCTTCCTCCAGACAAGCACCAGCGTACCTTTTCCGACGGGATGAAAACTGCTGAAAACGAGTGTCGAGCGGTTCAGAAAACTTTTTTCACCGAAAACAACCGAAACCTTTCCGCTTGTTTCGGTCTGGGACAATATCTGCTGCATATTGCCGAATACGGCATCGATATGATTGCCGGTTCTCTTTTCATACAGAGCGGCAATTTCCATGAGCGGACGTTTGTAGCCGGCCCCTGCGGCTACGGTTATCTGTTCCGCGTGCAGGATGGCCGGTACAGTCATCAGCAGAAGCAGGAGAGAGAGAATGGTTTTTTTTAGGTTCATCATGAGTTATGAAAATGTTCGTTGAAAATATTCCCGACGCCGGCAAAACGCCGGGAATGGTGTAACGGAGAAAGAACAGGTACTGCAGAATCGTTGTCAGTAGTGCAGGGCGACGGTCGCCATTACGGTAAAGGGCACTCCCGGCTGATAGGAGGTTTTCAGGGTCTTGTAATCGGATGTACTGATCATGCTCACGTACTGTTCGTCAAAGATGTTCAACAGCGACAGGGAGCAGTCAACCTGTTTGAGGCCGAGCATCGGTCTGCTCCAGGTGAGGTCGAGATCGAAAAGCGTGGAGCCGTCGATTTTCTCTTTGTGCAGCACATCTCCATAACGGGTCGATGTATAACGCATTACCGGCGATATGGTGACATCGCCGATTTTCCAGCTTACCATGGCTTTGGCAAGGAATTCCGGCGCATCGGGAACCTGATCGCCCTTGACATCGATCAGGCTTCCCCCTTCCGAGTAGATATCCTGGGTGAAATAAAAACGGTTCCAGGAGAAAGACCCGTAGCATTTCAGGTTTTCGAGAGGCTTGAATTCAGCCTCAAGTTCAACTCCGTAACCTTCGGCATCGGCATTGTTCATCGGGTAGTACGCATTGAGGTCGGCATCGTAGAGGACGGCCTGCTTGTTGTTATGCTGTGAGTAGTAGATGGTCGGTTCGATGCTCCAGTTGCTGCCGGCAAAGCGCATGCCGATCTCCATGTTCCTCGATATCTCCATCCGGCGCTTGTCCCAGAGATCCTGGAATGTTATGCCCTTGGCGCTGAACGCCGATCGCTGCGAGATGTAGTAGGGGTAGATATCGACGTGCGTGACGTAGTTCTCTCCGTATGAAGCATGAATCGATGCGCTGTCGCCGAGGAAACGCGTCAGGGTCAGGTTCGGAAAAAGCCTGTCGAAGGATTTCCTGTCCATGGCGCTGGCATCGGCATCGATTGCCGGGTCGAGGTCGAGGGCGTCGCCATAACTGACATCCCCGATACCGGTTGTCCTGTAGGTGATGATGGATGGCAGGGTGTAGCAGACATATTTCAGGCCGGCTTCGAGCTGGTAGTCGCCGGCGTGCCATATTGCGTCGACGAATGGCGTATGCAGTTCGTGGCTGGAGCTGTTCGAGAGGATGTTCCAGTTAGCGAATTTCAGATCGCCGGATGCGGTTACCGTATAGTTTTTCCAGGAGGTCGGGGGCCCCGGTCTTTGCTGGCTGTGATAGAGGTAGCCCAGATCGAGGTCTACATCGCCGATTTTCGTTTTGTATTCCCCGAGGACCCCTTTGATATCGTGGTCGATGTCCCATCTGCGGATACGCTGGCCGCTGGTGGTGCTGATGGTCTCCAGATAGTAGCCTTTGTCGCTCCAGTAGTATGGCTTGATGCTGATTTTCGACTTTTCGCCGGTTTTTATTTCGAGATTGGCCATCAGCATCCAGTCCTCGAATTCGTTGCGGTTCCAGCCGTAATAGTCGTAACTGGCCGGGTTTGTGCCGTAATCGGTGTCGTAAGCCGTATCGAGGTCGCTGATCTCACTGTAAGTGAAGGGTTTGTAGGTATGGATGTCGCCTTTGCTCCAGGTCAGGAAGGTTTCAAGTCTGACGTTATCACCAAATGTGGTTGTGATACCTGCCATCAGATTCTTCCGTTCGGAATCGCCTTCTCCCTTCCATTTGTTGGCGGAACTCTCCGAAAAGGAGAGAAACCCTTTCGTGTTTCCTGCCAGCCTTCCGCTGTCAATGCGCAGGTAGGTCCGGCTGAAGTCGTTGCTGCCGATACTCTGTTTCAGCTCCACGCCGAACTTGTCTTCGGGACGGCGGATCTTCATGTCGATCTTGCCGCCCACATCGGCAAGGCCGAGTCCTGCATAGGCAGGCATCACACCAGTATAGATGTCGATGTCGCTGATGTTTTCCAGGTCGTAGATCGTCGTTCCGCCTCCCGGCCTTCCCGTTACCGGCAGCCCTTCCACATTTGCTGTGGTAGCAGGGACGCCCCCGGCTGTGGCCTCGACACCCCTGAAACGGAACGATTCGTGGTAGTTGACGATGTCGGCAAGTCCGTAGGGATCGACGCTCTGCTGGCTGAGCGACGGCATGAGGTTGATGGCTTTATAAACCGACATCTGGGACGGGTTCAGTATCCGGGATTCCTTTCCGGTGACGCGCTGCAGGATGTCTCCTTTCTTTCCGGATACGGTGATCTCTTCGGTGGTATAGTTTTTCCAGGCGGTATCCGGTATGTTTTCTTCCGCATGTGCCGTTCCTGCTGCGAGCAGTACGAGCAGGGCTGTCAGCCTGACGGCCTTTTTGCATCTTTTTTTCATGAACTGGTGTTATGTATGTTGCTATATAACGATGGCTGTGGCAATACCCGTTTGGCACTCCGCCCGGGCAGATTTTCGTGAACGGTTAAAATTCGTTATGTAATAAAAGGTATAACGATAAATAAAAAAAACGGAACGCGTTCCCCCTCGAAGGGGAGTGCGTTCCGGTACGCATGCCGATCAGTTGATCAGGTAGTCTTCACAGGATTCGCCCTCTTCAAGAGCATCGAGAATCTCATCGACCTTGTCTTCGCTGTCGATTTCGCCATACCAGAAGTTTTCAGGATAGACCACCACAACCGGTCCCTTCTCGCAAAGGTTCAGACATGCCGTGGCAGAGACGGCGACGTCGGACATGCCGCGATCCGAGAGTTCGCTTTCAAGGTACGGTATGAGGCCGAGGGCTTCTTTTTTGTGGCAGATGCCCTGGGGTGCGCCCTGTGCGCGGAAGCTCGCGCAGACGAAGATGTGGTGTTTTGGTTTGTCCATGATGGTTGTTTTTTTATTGGTTTTTTTGTTTCAGATCAGTCGGACCCTACTGATCCGACTGATCGTTTCCTATAATTACCCGCAGCCGCCTCCCGTACCGGTGCAGCTTGTCTTGCACGCATGGATCTGGCTTCCCCTCATCAGGTGTTTCAGATCCTGACCGGTAAAGACGCATTGAACGGCATCTTCGATCATGCCTTCCATGACGAGTACCTCGATGCCCCTTTTGTTCAGGACTTTCGTCGGAGAGTCACCGGCTCCGTTGACCAGCAGCGCCCTGCAGTCTGCAAGGATGCCGGCAAGCGCTTCCCACCGCTGCTCACCTCCGCCGGGCAGGGGCGCCGGACGGGAGTCGACCAGTGAGCAGGCGCCGGTGGAGCTGTCCATACCGTAGATCAGAAACCGGTCGGCTTCACCGAGATGCTGGTTGATCAATGCCCCTTCCATGCTGCTGACCGCGACGAAAGGACGGTTTTCCGAAGGGTTTTTCGGCAGGCCTGCCGCTTCGGCAAGTTTCTGCATCATCTCTTCGGTGTTGATTTCGCCGATAATGCCCGCGGCATCGGCACGGCAGCGCGCGCAGTGCTTCATCTGCGGCAGAAACTCCGCGGTCTCATTCTGGATTTCAGCCACCATGACCGGCGATGGCTCCTCGATATTCTCGAACACGGTTTCCGATGTCTGGTAGTATGGCAGGCAGTTCAGGATGTCCGCGCCAAGCTCGGCAACCTTCCGGGCAACATCGACGACGTGCCGGTCGTTGACTCCGGGAATGATGATGGAGTTGACCTTTGCCGTCACGCCCACCTCCTTGAGCCGTTTCAGGGCTTCAAGCTGATTGCCGATCAGAAGTTTTGCCGCCTCGATATCCCTGTACATCTTCTTTTTATGACGCACCCAGGCATAGATTTCAGAACCGACTTCGGGGTCGATGGCATTGATGGTGATGGTGACATGGCTGACCTGCAGTTCGGCAAGTTCATCGATCCAGGGCAGGAGATCGAGACCGTTTGTGGCCACGCAGAGCAGCATTTCAGGGTAGTGCTCCCTTACCAGACGCAGCGTTTCCATGGTTTCATCCGGGTTTGCGAACGGGTCGCCGGGTCCGGCAATGCCCACCACGGCAATGTTCGGCGCGAGTTCCATCGCCTGCTGCAGGTAGTAAAGCGCCTGACCGGGAGAGAGCACCTTGCTGGTGACTCCTGGTCGGTTCTCGTTCATGCAGTCGAACTTTCGGCTGCAGTAGTTGCACTGGATGTTGCATTTCGGCGCAACCGGGAGGTGGATTCGTCCGAAGGTGTGGCGCGACGAATCGTTGAAGCAAGGATGGTTTTTGATGTTCAGTGTCATAGGTTCCTCCCTTTTACATATACGTATAACCGATTGATGAAGCATTCTGCCGTTCTTCGATAACCATGTTGACGATCCTGTCGAACAGTTCCTGGGTGCCCCGGTATCCGAGGTGGTGCAGCCGCTGTCCACCGAAACGGTCGTGAATGGGAAAGCCGATTCTCAGAAGCGGAATGTTGTTTTTTCTCGACATGGTGTAGCCTTTGCTGTTGCCGATCAGAAGATCCGGTTTAAGCACTTTGGCCTCATCTTCGATATCGACGAAATCAACTCCGTCGCGGATTTTTATTTCCTCTTCATCGAGATCGGGGATCAGCTCTGCGATTTTTTTGCGCATCAGTCCGCTCTTGCCCCCGGAAGCGCACAGAACCGGTGTTATGCCGATCTCCCTGAGAAATGCGGTCATGGCTACAACAAGGTCCTCTTCTCCGTAGACGATCGCCCGTTTTTCGAAGATGTATTTGTGCCCGTCGGCATAGGCATCGACAAGTCTCCGGCGTTCGTCTTCGTATTTCTCGGGAACCGGCTGTCCGCTCAGTTCTTCGAGAAGCGCGAAAAACCGGTCGCTTGCCTTGATGCCGATCGGAAGTCCCATATGGTGTCGGGTGACTCCGAATGCCGCTTCGAGGTGTCCGGCTGCGGATTTCGACGCTTCAAGCGTGGCTCCGAACTCGATGCTTGCCGAAGCGGAGCCGGCGGCGGCTATGGCGCTTGAAGGCGTACCGCCTGGCGGAATCCTGTGGTATTCGCCCCAGGGACCGCCGTCAAGGGTTTTCGAATAGTCCGGCAGCAGCATATAGGGAAGGCCGAACGCATCAAGGATCTCCTTGAGATAGCGGATATCGGCCGGAGAGATCATGTTCGCAAAGATGTTCACCGTATGCTGCTTTTCAACGCCTTCAACGGCAAGAGTCGCAACGGCGGCGCGAACAGCGGCATGAAAACCGTCTATGTGACTGCCCTGATAGCTCGGTGTCGAGGCGTGAATCATGACCGGCATGGGCGAGCCGTTCCGGAATGCCTTTTTGTACTCCCGCAGGATCATGGGCACGTCATCTCCGATAGTCTCGCTCAGGCATGTGGTTGCCAGGCCGATAACTTCCGGTTTGTACTGCTGGGTCACATTTTTCAGACCGAGCTGCAGGTTATGGCTGCCGCCGAACACGGCGGTTTCCTCGTTGAAATTCGAGGACGCAATGTCGATCGGTTCCTTGTAATGGCTGATAAGATACCTTCTGATATAGGTCGCGCACCCCTGAGAGCCGTGCAGGAACGGGACGCAGTTCTCAATGCCGCGGAAAGCCAGACAGGCGCCCAGCGGATTGCAGAGTCTGCAGGCGTTCTGCGTTGCTGTTTTCGCATGTTTCATATCTTGCCTCCTTTTCTCGGAGCGAACTGCCATACCGGGCTCATGACCGACTGATAGACCTCCTTTGCGAAGTTGTACATGCCGATAAATCCTGCCAGGGGGATTTTTCTTTCATGGTTGTGGTCACAGAAACCGATACCGAGTTTGTAGGCGATCGGCCGTTCCTTCACCCCTCCGATAAGCAGGTCGGCCTCTTTTTCAAGCACGAATTTCGAGAGTTCGACCGGGTTGGAGTCGTCAACGATGATGGTTCCTTCGTCGCACATCTCCCTGAGCCGTTCGTAATCATCCTTGTTGCCTGTCTGCGAGCCGGCAAGGACAACCGACATGCCGATCGAACGCAGGGCCTTGATGAGCGAAAAGGTCTTGAATGCTCCGCCGACGTATATGGCGGCTTTCTTGCCCGCCAGGACTTTCTTGAATTTCTGCAGTTCCGGGTAGAGCTTGGCTACCTCTCTGCTGACAATCTTTTTTGCCGCCTCCATGATGTCTGGCCGGTCGTCGAAATGCTTTGCGACGTCATAGAGCGATTTGCTCATGTCCTCGATGCCGAAGTAGGAGACGCGCATGTAGGGAATGCCGTATTTTTCCTCCATCTCTTTGGCCAGCGTGGTCATGGAGCCCGAACACTGGACCACGTTGAGCGTTGCCCCGTGCGCACGGCGTACCGCGTCCACACGTCCGTCACCGGTCATGGTGGAAACTACCTCGATGCCCATCTCTTCGTAGTACTCCCTGATGATCCAGGCTTCGCCGGCAAGGTTGAATTCACCGAGAATATTGATGCTGTATGGGCTTATTCCTTCTGTGGAGCCGGTGCCTACCAGCTTCATGAGAGAGGTGCATGCTGCCTTGTAGCCGTCTTTTTTCGTTCCCTTGAATCCTTCGGAATGAACCGGCAGAACGGGGATGCCGGTCTCTTTCGACACTTTTTTGCACACGGCGTCGATGTCGTCGCCGATAAGTCCGATAATGCAGGTCGAGTAGATGAATGCGGCTTTCGGCTCGTACTTCTCGATCAGCTCGATGAGCGAGTGGTAAAGTTTCTTTTCGCCTCCGTAGATCACGTCCATCTCTCTCAGGTCGGTCGAGAAACTCAGGCGATGCAGCTCGGGACCTGACGAGACCGCTCCGCGGATGTCCCAGGTATAGGCCGCACATCCGATGGGGCCGTGAACGAGGTGAAGGGCGTCAGCTACGGGGTAGAGCACTACACGGGAGCCGCAGAACACGCAGGCGCGCTGACTGACCGAGCCGGACAGGCTTGTTTTTTCGCATGAAATGTCCTGCTGCTCTGTTCCGCCGCTTTTCTTTTCGAAGACCTGGCTCTGTCTTCCCTCGAGAATTCCGATCTCTTCCTTCATGACATCGCCCCTTTGTTAAAAAAATAGAATGATATACTGCTGCAGGGACTCCTCCCGGCAATGCCGGGAGTTTTCCTTTGGTCCTTTTCGTCCCCTTGTGTCTTTTCCTTACATAACCAGCTCGAACTTCTCCTCAAGAGCTTCGCGGTCCTGTCGGTCCATGAATGCGCTGAGAATTTTTTCGACAAGTCGCAGCGAGCCGCTGTAGCCTATGTTCGGGAAGTAGCTGTGTCCGATCCTGTCGAGGATAGGAAATCCGAACCGCAGGAACGGAACGTTCTCGTCGCGGGCGATGTACTTGCCGTAGGTGTTGCCGATAAGCAGATCCACCGGCTCGTTTTTCATCCACTGGTGAAGCAGGAACATGTCTGCGTTCAGGCCATTCTTGAAGTTCGCTTCCGGAATCCTCTCGAGAACCTCTTTCATGCGTTTTTCAAAACGCTGGCCCGGAGTGCCGCTGACGATGTGAATCGGCTTCATGTTCAGGTCGAGCAGGAATTCGGTCAGCGGAATGAGCTGATCGGGATCGCCGAAAAGGGCGACTTTCTTGCCGTAGAAGTACTGTTCCATGTCGGTCATGACATCGACGAGCCGTCCTCTTTCGGCAGTGATCTCATCGGGAACCTGAACTCCAGTCGCCTGGCTGAACGACATGATGAAGCGGTCGGTTGCAGAGAGGCCGATCGGCATGTCCACGGTTTCAAACGGCACCTTGCATTTCTTTTCGAGAGCTATTGCCGCCGGTTCCGCGCTGATGCAGCCGAGAGCCAGGGATGCGGTGCTGTCGCCGATGCTTTTCAGTTCCTCGATCGTTGTGCCGCCTTTCGGATAAAACTCGTGTTTGCCGGTTTGCGGAGCGTCGAGCACATCCGACGTGTCCGGGAAGAGCACGATTTTCACTCCGAACTCTTTGGCGAGCTTCTTGATTTCACGCATGTCGGATGGTTCCATCCATCCGGCGATAATGTTGATCTGGTCTTTCTTTTCCCCTGTTGACTGGGCGAACTGCTCGGCAATGCCTGTCACCATGTTGGCATAGCCGGTTACGTGCGAGCCGACGAAGCTCGGCGTGCTGGCGTAGATCACATATTTGCCTTCCGGAATTTTCCCGTCATCTTTGGCTTTTTTCGTGATCTGCTGCAAGTCGTCGCCGATGGTTTCCGACAGGCAGGTCGAGTGCACGGCAATGATATCAGGTTCGTAAACCGAAAAAATGGTTTCGATTGCCGCGAGCAGGTTTGCCTGGCCGCCGAACACGGAGGCTCCTTCGGTGAAAGAACTGGTTGCCGCCATAACGGGCTCCTTGTAGTGGCGGGTCAGGGTGCTGCGATGATACGAGCAGCATCCCTGTGAACCATGGCTGTGAGGCAGACAGCCGTGAATGCCGAGCGCCGCATACATGGCTCCGATCGGCTGGCAGGTTTTAGCCGGATTGATCGTCAGCCCTTCACGCGCTATAACCTCTTTTGGTGTATGTCTTAATAGCATAATTTCAATAGTCTCCTTTTTCCTGGTTACTGTGTGACATAGGTGGCTTCGAGTTCCGCCCCTTTTGGGTTTCCGGCTTTTTCCCAGGGGGCCTTGATCAGCTTCCAGACCGGGTTGTTGACCATGCGGTCGATATCCCTGTAGAAGTTTGTCGCGCCTACAAAGCCGGTGTAAGGGCCGCCGTAATCATAGCTGTGCAGCTGTTTGAGGGGCACACCCATTTTCTGTACCACATATTTCTCCTTGATGCCGGCGCAGAAAATATCGGGCTTGTAGATTTCGATCAGCTTTTCAGATTCGTAGTGGCTGACGTCATCGACGACAAGCGACTTTTTCATCATCTGCTTCATCATGCCCTCATAGCCGTTGATTTCCAGCCCCTTTTCCTTCAGCGCTTCAAGCTCGGCTTCGGTTTTTCTCGGCTGGTAGAGTTCCGGATCGGCTACGATTTTCAGCTCTTCGATGTTCTTGCTGTCGGCATCGACCTTGATGCTCGGCAGCACATGACGGCCTTCATAGTCGTCGCGGTGAGCGAATTCGTATCCGGCGGCTACCGTTGTCATGCCAAGCTCGGTAAAGAGATCCTGGTAGTGGTGTGCGCGCGATCCGCCGACAAAGAGCATGGCGGTTTTTCCTTCGGTTCTCGGGCGGATATCGTCAATCACGGCTTTCACTTTCGGCATCTCTTCGGCGATCACCTCTTCGACCCTGGCTTTCAGCTCTTCGTCTCCAAAATATTCCGCGATCTTGCGCAGTGATTTTGCGGTCGATTCTGCGCCGACGAAGTTCACCTTCATCCACGGGATACCATATTTGGTCTCCATCATCTCGCCCATGTAGTTGATCGAGCGATGGCACATGATCACGTTGAGATCGGCAGTATGGGCGTTTTCAAGCTGGCCGACGGTCGAGTTGCCGCTGAAGGAGGCAACCAGAGTTATACCCGCTTTCTCGAGGATGCGCTCGATTTCAAAAGCGTCGCCGCCGATGTTGTACTCGCCGAGCAGATTCAGCTTGAATTTGCCTTCCGACGGAGTGTTGTTGCGTCCGACCATGTGCTTGAACACGCCGTTGTTTGCGATGTGGTGTCCTGCGGACTGACTGACGCCGCGGTAGCCTTCGCAGCTGAAACCGAAAACGTTGCAGTCGCCGAACTTCTCGCGCATCTCTTTTGACGCGGCATGCACGTCATCGCCGATCAGGCCGACAGGGCAGGTCGAGAAGATCGCGATGGATTTCGGATGAAAAAGATCGTAAGCCTCCTGGATCGCCTGTTTCAGCTTCTTTTCGCCGCCGAACACCACATTCTCCTCCTGCATGTCGGTCGAGAAGCAGTAGGTGATATAGTTTTCGTGTTCCGGAGTTTCCGGTCTTGTCTGGTTACGGCGGGTCAGCCACGCATAGAAGCTGCAGCCGATAGGTCCGTGAACGATGTTGACGATGTCGCGTGTCGGGCCGAGCACAACACCCTTACAGCCTGCATAGGAACAGCCGCGCTGCGTAATGATACCAGGAACGGTACGGACGTTTGCCTGTACTTCCGGTATGGTTTCCGGGTCGTTGATGATAATCGACTTCGTGCGTTTCTTCGCAACCTTCGCCGGATATCTTTGTGTCAGCTCCTCCCTGACTTTGGAAGGATCTGGGAAATGTATGTTCGCCTCCATGTAACTGTCTCCGTTTACACCTTTAAAATGTTCTCTGTTAGTTCAGCGCTTCATTGCCTTCTTCACCTGTTCTCACCCTGATGGTTTCAACAATCGGTGTGACAAAAATCTTGCCGTCGCCGGGGTTTCCGGTCTGGTTGGTCCTGATGATGGTATCGATTGCCGTTTTGCATAACTCTTCAGGGACGACAACGGTAAGAATTCTTTTGGCAACCAGCCGAGGTGCATTGCCGAGCTGCGCGATGGCCTCGGGATGGCCTGTCTCTGCGCCTTTGAGAATGTCGAAGTGAACCTGGCCTTTGCCGCGGCCCATCACCCTTCCGGTAGCCGTGAATGCAGGGATGCCTGCATCGATGAGCGCCTTCTTGGTTTCGTTCACCTTGTTGATCCGGATAACTGCGATAATTTCTCTCATCAGGCCTCCTTCTCTGCAAGCATTACTTCGGTTTCCTGTTCACCCGAGCTGATGGTATAGACCTCCTCGACGGCGGAAACGAAAATCTTGCCGTCGCCGAATTTTCCTTCGGGTCCCGATTTCGCATGATCCATGATGGCCCTGATCACGAAATCCTTGTCGGCATTGGGAACCACGACGAAGAGCATCTCTTTGGGGAGTTCATCGTAAACGACATCACCGACGCGAAGACCGCGCTGTTTTCCCCGTCCCACAACCGAGATTTTTGTAACGGCCGGGTAGCCTGCATCGAGCAGTCCCTGCATGACTTCATGGACTTTTTCCGGTCTTACGATTGTTCTGATCATTAACATGTGCGAGTTCTCCGTTTATTAGTTAGCAATTCCAAATTCAATGAGAAGCGATTCGAGCTCTTCGATTTCCAGCGGCTTGGGAATGACGAACATCTCGTTTTCGTCGATTTTCCTGGCAAGCGCACGGTATTCGTCGGCCTGACCGTGTGTCGGATCGTAGTCGATGACGGTTTTGCGGTTGATCTCTGCGCGCTGCACAAAGTTGTCGCGGGGCACGAAATGGATCATCTGGGTGCCGATTTTCTTGGCAAGCTCTTCGATCATCTCACGCTCGTTGTCGACCTTGCGGCTGTTGCAGATAAGACCGCCGAGACGCACACCGCCCGCATCGGCGTATTTCAGGATGCCTTTGCAGATGTTGTTTGCCGCATACATGGCCATCATTTCACCGGAGCAGACGATGTAGATCTCTTCGGCCTTGCCGTCGCGGATAGGCATGGCGAATCCTCCGCATACGACGTCGCCGAGCACATCGTAGAACACGTAATCAAGATCCCATTCCTCGTCGTAGGCGCCAAGCTGCTCGAGCAGGTTGACCGAGGTTATGATGCCGCGGCCTGCGCAGCCTACGCCAGGTTCGGGTCCGCCGGATTCTGTACAGCGGGTGTTTCTGTAACCCTCTTTGATGATATCTTCAAGTTCTACTTCTTCACCCTCCTCACGCAGGGTATCGAGAACGGTTTTCTGCTGCAGACCGCCGAGCAGGAGACGGGTAGAGTCGGCTTTAGGGTCACAGCCGACGACCATGACTTTCTTGCCCATTTCCGCAAGACCGGCAACTGTATTCTGTGTCGTGGTTGACTTGCCGATGCCGCCTTTTCCATAAATCGCTACTTTTCTCATGTTCGTTCTTATTTAGGTTTTCATTGTCTTCTGTATAAATAATGCAGGGGGTTTTCTCTTGCTGCCTGATTATTTATGATAATTGTAAACAAAAGGCGTGCCAGAAGGGGTCGCTTGAACGGGTTTGTTTTTTCTTTTATTCCCGATCGGCCTCAACTCTTTTTTTTATAAGGGATTCCCGTTTTCATCCGGGCATCTTTTTTTCTTCGAACAGGCGTATTTTTTTAGTCGGTCGGGATTTTTGCAGCAAAAAATATCTACAGTCCTGTAGGATATTTTTGAAAGCTACATTTCAGTATAATTTTGCCGACTGATCATACAGACAGGTGCACTTCTCCGGGTATTTTCCGGTTTCAGAGGAATGCGGCAGGCGACGGTATCGTCCTTTTTACCGGTTTTTTTCGTATTTCGGAGGCGGGCAGGGAGGTCGCAGGCGGCCGTTTTGCCATCGAGAGAGAGGCGAGCCCATGCTGTGCCGATTTCCGGAACTGCCGTCGAGGGTCAGTTATCCTGATGTCACTGACATTGTTGACTTATACGATCGGGAGTGTTCCGGAAAAACACTTTTCTGTAGCTTTTCTGTTCGGAGCGTAGCCCTGATTTTGCCATGATCATGGCCGGATGGCGGGATGTTTCTGTCCGGACGGTTCGATGCGCCGGAGGTGAAGCTGCACAAGCGAACCGGCAAACACCTGAAGCGTTCCGTTTTCATTTCGGAATCTAACCGTCGCAGGCCGTTCTCCATGGGGAGATCGGGCAGGTTTGTCTTATCTTTCCTGTTATAGAACGGTGGCGGCGTTTTTTTAATTGAACCATTGGGGCAAAAATTTGCCATAACATCATGCAGACACGGCAACTCGGCAGTACGGACATGCATCTGACGCCTCTGGGTTTCGGAAGCTGGGCAATCGGAGGAGGGGACTGGGCTTACGGATGGGGAACCCAGGATGACGCCGAGGCCATACACGCAATTCAGCGGGCAGTTGAACTCGGCATCAACTGGATCGATACCGCTGCGGTTTACGGGCTCGGTCATTCGGAAGAACTGGTTGCCAGGGCACTTGAGGGGATGGAGCACAAACCTTACGTGTTTACCAAATGCTCGCTGGTCTGGGATGAACGCCGCCGGATGAGCAGCAGTCTCAAGGCCGATTCGATCCGTCGCGAATGCGAAGAGAGCCTGAAACGACTCAAGGTCGACGCTGTCGATCTTTACCAGATACACTGGCCTAATCCGGAGCCCGACCTTGAAGAGGGATGGCAGACAATGGCTGCACTCAGGGAAGAGGGGCTTGTCCGGCATATCGGGGTCTCGAATTTCACTGTCGATCAGATGCGCCGGGTTATGCAGATTGCGCCTGTCGCGTCCCTGCAGCCACCCTATTCAATGCTTCGGCCTGCAGTGGAAACGGAAATTCTTCCTTTCTGCATGGAGCGCGGAGTCGGTGTGATCGTCTACTCGCCCATGCTTTCCGGTATGCTGACCGGGGCCATGACGCGCGAACGGGTTCAAAACTTTCCGCCGGATGACTGGAGGCGGGAAAACAAGGAGTTTCAGGAGCCCCGCCTGACCGCAAATCTTGAACTGGTCGAGCTGCTTCGCAGCATCGGTTCTCCTCACGGACGTTCGCCTGGCGAGGTGGCCATTGCATGGACCCTTCGCCATCCGGCAGTTACCGGGGCTATTGTCGGAGGACGCAGCGCCGCCCAGGTTGAAGGCATTGTCGGGGCAGGGGAGTTCAGGCTCAGTGTGGAGGAGGCTGATCTTGTCAAACAGCATATTGCCGGCATGCCGGGATAAACCCGGAGAGCCGTAGCGCAGCATAAGAATGAAGCGTTTCAGCAGCCGAAACGGGGGACCCATTTTTTAAGGACATCCTGAAGGTCCTGCATCATGACCGGTTTGGTAATGAATGCATTCATTCCGGCATTCAGGCACTCATCCTTGTCTTCCTGCGTTGCATTGGCCGTCATGGCGACGACGGGTATATCGGGATTCCCAATTCCCGTTTCCGGATTTCTGATCGCTTTAACCGCCTCGAGCCCCCCCATGACCGGCATCTGCAGATCCATGATTACCAGCGTGTAGTCGTTTGTTTTCAGGGCCTCCAGCGCCTCTATGCCGTTTGTTGCGGTATCGACCGAGAAATCAAGCTTCGAGAGCATTGCCGCGGCTACCTTCTGGTTGATGATGTTGTCTTCAACCAGAAGTAATCTTGTTTTGTTTTTCAGGCCGCGTGCTTCGGAGGGTCGGGATTCGGGGCTTTCCCCGGGCTGTTCGGAATTTTTTGGGGGCTGGGTGACTGCAACGGAGGCTTTTTTCGTCTCTTCGGTCGTCTTCATGAACGGAAGGGTGAACCAGAACTCGGAGCCGGTGTTTTCCGTGCTTTTGAGATTGAGCTTGCCCCCCATGAACTCCACCAGTTTCGTGGTTATTGCCAGACCGAGCCCGGCTCCCCCTTCTTTGCGCGTGGCGGATGAGTCGAGCTGGGTAAACCGCTGAAAAACCAGCTCTTTTTGTGCTTCGGGAATACCTATGCCGGTATCCCGGACCGCTATGCGCAGGATAAGCTTCTCGGGTGTTTCTGACACCGCTTCGATGTTTACGACGACCTCCCCCCTGTAAGTGAATTTGATGGCGTTCTGAACCAGATTGATCAGTGCCTGCTGCAGATAAACCGGATAGCCGAGAAGCGTTTCGGGTATTTCTTCGGGAATGCTGATGGTCAGGAGAAGACCTTTTTTGAGAGCGTTGTCGTTCAGGAGTGAAAAGATTTCGCTGCAGATGGCCTTGATGTCGAGCAACGATGTTTCCTTGTCGAGCTGCCCCGATTCGATTTTGCTGAAATCGAGAATATGGTTGATCAGTTGATGGAGCTGACGGGCGCTGACATAAGCGGTGTTTGAATAGCTTCTCTGCTGGCTGTCGAGTTCGGTTTCGAGCAGCAGTTCCGTCATGCCGATGACGCCGTGCAGCGGGGTGCGGATTTCATGCGACATGTTGGCCAGAAACTCGCTTTTTGCCTTGCTTGCAATTTCCGCCTCTTTTCTGGCCTTTCTCAGGCTTTCGATCAGAATGCGCTGTATCTCTTCGTTTTTCTGTGCGTTCTTTTTTTCTTCCTCGAGGGAGAGATTGAGATTGCGGGCGTTTTCCAGTGCGGCTTCGATCTGGCATTTCTGTTCCCTTTCCGATCGTTGCAGTTCCCGGAGATCACTGTTCAGTACCGATATGATTTTATAAAGTTCGTGCAGCGGATGATCGGAACACAGAAAACTCCGGTTTTCATCCACAGAGTAGGTGTCATCCAGCAGAATCTGGCCGCAGATTTCAGCAAAGTCATTCATCTCCTGCCGGGTGATGGTGATTACTTCAAGCTTGTGCTGTTCAGCTGAAATGACCGACTTTCTATTGATCAGGTCGAACGCATCCTCGACGGCCGGAACAAAAACGAGATGCTGCTTTACATAGGAGGCGATGGAACGAAGCATTGTTCTGAAGAGCAGCGATGCTCCGCAGATATAGGTGATTTCAGCCTGGCAGTTGTATTTGCTGTGCAGCTTGTTCAGGGCGTTCGCATAGAGCAGACGGGAGTTGATGGGCAGTTTGACGACTCCTGAAAAATCAGCTATCCTGATGTAGCGGCTGTTGGTGAAATGCTCGGTACTGAGGAGCCGCTCAAGAGCCTGGATGGCTTTTGATGCGCATTCCGGCTGCAGATCTCCGCCGAGGGAGGTGAACATCAGATGTCGGCCGGGTATGATGCCTATTCTGTAATAGGCTTTGCTGTTTTCGTATGCCCATTCCGGGTTGAATTGAACCATCGCCATGTTCACAGGGCCGCTGGTTTTTCTGTTGTCCGGAAGTGGTATCATGGTTTTTTTCTTCACACCCTCCTCGGAGGGTATTCGCCCGCGCTGCTGCACCTGCTGCGGCAGAGTCCGGTGCAGGATAATCGATAGTGTGCTTCTGGTGAGTTTTGCGTGTAATATAGGTAACGAATGCGATACTATGCAAGTCAGGCGCTTTTGAAGCGGTTCCGGAGGTCGTGTTTGTTTGAGCCTATGGTCTGAACTTCCGATAGTCGATGTTGAATTTTTTGACCCGGAGTCCCATGATCCTGTCGGAGAGGCCGAGCTGCGCTGCGGCTCTGGACATGTTGCCCTTGGTTCGTTTCAGCGCTTCGATGATCATTTCGTTTTCAATCGAATCGAGTTTCTGCTGCAGCGAGCCGGTATAGGGAGTGCCGCTCGACTCGGCGGTCTGGAGGCTCGGCGGCAGATGGTAGCCGTGAATGACGTTGTCTTCACTGAGAATGACCGCCCGTTCGATGCAGTTTTCCAGCTCACGGACGTTTCCCGGCCAGTGATAGCGCATCAGCATGTCTATCGATGTGGTTGAAATACGCCGTACCCCTTTCTGGTTGACCCGGTTGTATTTTTCGACAAAGTAGTCGGCAAGCAGCAGAATATCGGTTTTTCTCTCCCTGAGGGGAGGGACGGTTATCGGGAAAATATTCAGCCGGTAGAACAGGTCCTCTCTGAACCGGCCATCCCTGATCAGTTCTTCCAGGTTCCGGTTCGTTGCTGTTATTACCCTGACATCGACCTTGATGGTTTTCGATCCACCCACCCGCTCGAACTCCTTTTCCTGCAGAATACGCAGCAGCTTTGCCTGTACAGTCAGGCTGAGTTCGCCGATCTCGTCGAGAAAAATGGTGCCGGTATGGGCAAGCTCGAACCGTCCCTGGCGCATGCCGGAAGCTCCGGTAAAAGCGCCTTTCTCATGGCCGAACAGTTCGCTCTCGACAATGCTTTCCGGAAGAGCCGCACAGTTGAATTTGATGAAAGGCTTTTCGGCGCGTCGGCTTTTGAAGTGGATGGCACTGGCAACCAGCTCCTTTCCGACTCCGCTCTCTCCCAGTATCAGCGTAGTGGCGCTGGTTTTTGCGATTTTTTCGATCATCTTGAAGAGGGAGAGCATGGGCTTCGAGTTGCCGATGATGTTTGCCGGGCGATCGGTTTCATCACTCTCTTCTTCAGGTTTTTCATCCTCCCGGTAAAGCATGATCAGGTTTTGTCCCGTCCGCTGGGCCGACGGGGTTTTTCCGTTCATACTCTCTTCATGGGCGAGCTGACGGAGCCTCACCGCCTGAGAGATCATGGATGCGATGATGGAGAGCAGGTCGACATAATGCTGCATCATATCCATCCGGTCGCTTTCAGCCTTCACCCGTTTTAACGGGTCGGAAGGCAAGGCGGGTTCGATCTGGCGGTCGGCACTGAGCGTTCCTATGATTTCCGTGCCCGATTTGATGGGGATGCAGATAAAACAGAGATCATCTATTTTTGTTTTCTGACGGGAACGGGTGCGGTCGAGAAAGAGCGGCTCATCATTGATGTTCGGCACCAGAACGGGTTTGCCGGTTTTAACCACCTGTCCGATGATGCCCTCTCCGATCCGGTATCGTCCCCGCTCTTTTTCCTCTTCGCTCAGCCCGAATGATTCGTTGATGAATATTTCGCCGCTGTCGCGGTTGAGAATCGTGATCATCCCGCGAAGCATGTCCATATGCTCCGACATGATGAACAGGACAAGACGGAGTACCTTGCTTATATCGTGCTCAATCGTGACGGTTCTGCTGACCTCGGCCAGAAGGCTGATGCTGCTGTCTTCTTTTTTCTGGGGAACGAGCATGTCTGTTAGGGTAATGTGGACCTTGTCTGAAAATGTGACCGATAGATGGTTTGCAGTTCATTTTCCGTCAGGGCCCGCTTTTTCTTGCCTGCAGCTCTCCGGACAGCCGGAAGCAGTTTTCCGCTCTCTTCTTTTGAAATCGCGATGCCCTGAGAGCTGTAAAAGTGGTGAATGGCTGCACTGCCCGAATGTTTTCCTATAACCAGTTCATGCTCTTTTCTTCCTACCTGTTCGGGAAGATATGGCTGATAGGAGAGCGGATTCTTGAGAAGCGCGGCGCAGTGAATGCCCGATTCATGCTGAAAAGCCGATTTGCCGACAACCGGTTTCTGATCCTGTATGGGGCGGCCGGCCGCCTGGCTGACGGTTTCGCACAGCAAGGCAAGACGGCAGGTATCGAGAGACGTTGCATACTTTCCCGAGAGTTCCAGAGCTATGGCAAGCTCTTCAAGTGCGGCATTGCCTGCACGTTCACCCAGGCCGGTTACCGAAACGCTGACGGCGGCACATCCGGCTTCGAGGGCGGTAAAGGCATTTGCCGTAGCCATGCCGAGATCGTTGTGGGCATGAAATTCTATCGGCAGCGGACATGCGGCTTTAAGCCGGTGGACAAGCTCGATTACCGAAACCGGCGTCGCTATGCCGACGGTGTCGGCAAGCCTGAGCCTGTCTGCTCCGCAGTCCGCGGCATCTGATGCGAAATCCAGCAGCACCTCCGGTGCAGCTCTTGTCGCATCCTGTGCACCGACACTGACAAAACTGAAATATTTTTTCGCTCTCGGCACCAGATCCTGCAGCTGCCCTTGTACCCACTGGTAATCTTTTTCCATCAGCTGCATGTAGAGATCCGAAACCGGAAAACTGATATGCACGGCTTCTGTTCCGCTGGCTGCGGCGTGTTCGATATCCTGCCACACCGCGCGGGCCCATCCGGTCAGCCGGAGCGGAAGATTGAGGGCTGCTATGGATTTTATGGCGGCGCGTTCTTCTTCACTTATGGCCGGATAACCGATTTCCAGTTCGTTGACTCCGGTTTCGGCCAGCAGGCAGGCGATCCGGGTTTTTTCCCCGGCGCTGAATGCCACTCCCGGAGCCTGTTCCCCGTCCCGCAGGGTAGTGTCGATGATCCACGGTCTGGCTCCGGCCTCATTTCGTCTGGTTCCTTCCTTTTTCATATCGATTATCAGTTTACTGTTCATCGTGCTGCTGCCGGAATACGCCTTATTAATCGTTTTATTAAGGGATATAGTAAAATTTTCCTTAATAAGTTAGGGCTAATATTGATAAAATAATAAAATTTCAGACATTTTGGTGCTATTGTGAGAAAAAGATAGTAATGCTCCGGATGACAGGGATTTACAGGGGGAGCTGTGTGGCGCAGGGTGGTCGTCAGGTGTCGAAAAATCCGATAAACGGCAACTGACGGTAGTGTTCCCCGTAGTCGATGCCGTAGCCGAAAACGAACCGGTCGGGTATGGAAAAGCCTGTATAGGCTATCCGGACCGGGTGTTTGCGAGCAGCAGGCTTGTCGAGCAGCGTACAGATGCCCAGAGATGCGGGCTGCTGTTTCGAGAGTTCGTCGGTGATGTGCTGCAGGGTAAGCCCTGTGTCGACAATGTCTTCGATCAGGAGGACATGCCGGTTTGCGACAGAAAGGCTGTGGCGCAGGGTTACGCTTCCCGAGGAGATTTTTGCCGCGCCATAGCTCGATGCAGAGAGAAAATCAAAGGTACAGGGCACCGTTATGCATCTTGCGAGATCGGCAGCAAAAACGAATGCACCCTTCAGTATCGTGATGAGAAAAAGAGGTTCTGCTGTGCCGAGGTTCCTGAAATCTTCGGAAATTGCGGCACCCAGTTCCGCAACCCGGTTCCTGATGGTTTCTCCGGAGAAGAGCGGGGTGACGGATGCGGCGGTTTCTGTGGTGTTCATCGGTTTTGCGGATAGATGGTTGCTACGGAGTTTCCTCATCATAACGCTGAAGCTCGTTCAGATACAACTGCTTCTGTATCGTGTCGAGCGATGAGGCGATAAACGAATTCCGTGCGAGCTGCACGAGGTCGCTCCGCTCGAATCCGAGAGCGTCTGCAGCTTCGATATAGTTTTCGTTGACATACCCTCCGAAATAAGCCGGATCATCGGAGTTGATGCTGACGCACAGTCCTCTCTGCAGCATGCGTTTCAGGTTGTGCGCCTGCATGGAGGGAAACACCCTGAGCCGGATATTCGAGAGCGGACATACCGTCAGAGGGATCTGTCGCCGCACCAGTTCGGCAACCAGGCGCTCATCCTCCATGCAGCGCACCCCGTGATCGATACGGCTGATCTGCAGGATGTCGAGGGCCTCCCGGACGGAGGCTGCGCCCTCTTCCTCGCCGGCATGCGCAACCGTCATGAATCCCTCCCTGCGAGCGAGTTCGAAGAGGTTCCGGAACTTCGACGGGGGGTTGTTCCGCTCTGCGGAATCAAGTCCTATGCCTGTTATCGAGCGCCTCCAGGGGAGTGCCTGACGGAAAATTTCCATGCCTTCACGTTCACTCAGGTGACGGAGAATGCACATGATGAGTTTTGTCGAAAGGTTCAGGTTGCCGTGAGCGTCCCGCAGCGCACCCTCGATTCCCCTGATGACGGTTTCGATGGCAATGCCCCTTGCCGTATGGGTCTGCGGATCGAAAAACACTTCCGCATGACGTACGTGCTGTGAAGCGGCTTTCCGCAGGTAGGCAGTGGTCAGGTCGTAAAAATCCTCTTCGCGGATCAGCACGGAGGTTGCGCGGTAGTAGATATCGAGAAACGACTGCAGGTCCCTGAAATCATAGGCCCGGCGGGCGCTTTCAGCATCGGGCCAGGGCAGTTCGACGCCGTTGCGACGGCCGATTTCGATCATCAACTCAGGCTCGAGAGCTCCTTCTATGTGCAGGTGCAGTTCCGCTTTCGGCATGCCTGCAATGAACGTGGCAAGCGTTGACACGATAACAGGGTGTTGAGGGGTTCAGGCGCCGTGTGCGGCCGTCATGACCGTGACGGCCCGGCCCTTTTTCAATGTAGGGAAAATATTTGCAACACTGCTTTCCGGAGTCTCGGGCAGCAGGGTTTTCTTGGCAGTTTTTGCGGAAAATAGAACGCTATGAACTATACTTCAGTAAAAGCATACGGTACGCGGTTTTCAGTCTCCTCCTGCGAACGGTGTCCTGCCGGAACTGCTGCATCCGCAGCAGACAGATGCTTGTTTTTCAGGCGGATCGTCTCATTGCCGGAGCCTTCTCTCCCGGCAGCGCCATGCTGCTGAAGAGATGGCCGTGATTCTGTTCCTCCCCCGAATCAGGACAAACAGACAATGCAACTTACTATGGCGTATGCTGACTTTTAACGATCTGATCGCTGCCAGCCGTCAGGAAGTGCGGGAGATCATGCCCTGGGACCTGACGATCCGCATCAAAGAGAATCCCGGCCTGCTCGTTCTCGATGTTCGCGAGCCCTATGAGTTCGAGGCGATGCATATCCGAGGTTCCATCAATGTTCCCAGGGGTATTCTTGAATCCGCATGCGAATGGGATTACGAGGAGACGGTTCCGGAACTTGTCGCTGCAAGGCATCGGGAGGTTGTCGTGGTATGCCGTTCAGGACGCCGCAGCGTGCTTGCCGTCGCCGTGATGCAGCAGCTTGGTTATGAAGATGCCGTTTCCCTCAAGACCGGGCTCAGGGGTTGGAATGATTATGAGGAGCCGCTGATCAATATGGATGGTGAGATGGTCGATGAGGATGTTGCTGACGACTTTTTTACTTCCAGGCTCAGACCTGAGCAGAGAAGGCCTGGACTTCAGGATCGGTCGAAACTTCCCTGAGTGATAATGGATTCTCTTCTTCTTCCGCGGTTGATGGTTTCAGCTCCGCACAAGAGCTCCGGCAAGACGACCGTGACCCTGGGGATCGCCGCATATTTTGCCGCAGCGGGAGAGCGTGTCTCCTGTTTCAAGAAAGGTCCCGATTATATCGATCCCATGTGGCACCGGCTTGCATCAGGAAGGGAGAGCCGCAACCTCGATCCCTGGCTCATGGGGCCTGGCGGGTGCATGGATTCGTTTGTCGTCGGCAGTCGGGGGGGGACGCTCTCCCTGATAGAGGGCAACCACGGTCTGCACGACGGCATGTCGCTCGACGGCTCCGACAGCAGCGCGGGGCTTGCCCTGATGCTGCAGACACCGGTTCTCCTGGTTATCGACAGCCGGAAAATGAACCGCGCCGCGGCAGCGATCGTCATGGGCATGCAGGCCATGCAGCCGAAGGTGACGATTGCCGGAGTCATTCTCAATCAGGTGCGTTCGCCGCGCCATGCGGAAAAACAGAAGCTTGCCATCGAAACCTTCTGCCGGGTGCCTGTCGTCGGCGCTATTCCGGCTGAGAGCAGGCTCGTTATTGCCGAACGGCATCTCGGCCTTACGACAGTCGGTGAAACAGCAGGAGCTGCCGCCTTTATACGGGACGCCGCCGAACTGGTCGCCCTCTACTGCGACATGCAGGCAATCCGTTCTCTTTTCGGTTCGGCTCAGCCCCTTGTCTTTGATGGATATTCTCCCGCACTTCCCCTGACGCTTCCCGAAAAACGGGTTCGCATAGGGGTTTTCAGGGATGCGGCGTTCTGTTTCTATTATCCCGAAAACCTCCGTGCACTCGAGGAGCACGGAGCGGAACTGCTTTTTATCGATTCGATGCAGGACCGTTCACTTCCCGATGTCGACGGCCTCTATCTCGGCGGAGGTTTTCCGGAATCCTTTTTTCCCGGACTTTCGGCCAACCGGAGCCTGATGCGTGAGGTGAAAGAGCGGGTCGATGCGGATATGCCGCTCTATGCCGAATGCGGCGGACTGATCTGGCTCTCCCGCAGCGGCACCTATGGGGGCAAAACCGTTTCTCTGGCCGGAATTCTTCCCTTCGATATCGGATTTCAGTCCCTTCCGGCCGGTCACGGGTATCTGCGGATGAGAAGCTGCAGCGAAAGCCCCTGGTTCGAAAAAGGGGTCGAAACAAAAGCCCACGAGTTCCACTATTCAACGCCGACTGATGGTGCAGCCGGTTGCCGCTGGCAGTTCGACCTCATGCGCGGCCAGGGGGTGACCGGGAGACATGACGGCGTGCTTTACCGTAACCTGTTCGCATCCTACGCTCATCTGCATGCCGTCGGCAATCCCCTGTGGGCGAAGCGGTTTACCGATCTGTGCGCGGCCTGGAAAAAAGGCCGGTGATCTCCCTGAAAAAAACAAAAAAATGCACCGGGGATTTGAAAAAAGCCGCCCCTTTTATTACTATATAGTTATATAACTATTTCACCGTTTCCGGACGCTGTTTTTCCCCGTTTTCAATCTGACCGTTGCACCCCTTTTTTGTTCAGGCAATTCGTTCCGGATCGACTCCCGCTTCCTGGAGCACCTCCTGGTTGCCTGCCGGGAAAGCATAAAAAAATGAAAATTTTATCGGCAGAATTTGAAAAACAGTGTTCCTTTTATTACTATATAGTTATATAAATATATAACTGATTTTTCTTGTATTCCCCAGGCGAAGGACAGCGTCTTTCTGCGCCGTTCCGGTTGGCAGGGAAGAGGATTCAATATCACTACTAACATTATCAAAAGGAGCGAATCATGAGCATTGATGTGAATGGGGTCAAATACGATGTGGACGAAAACGGCTACCTCGTCAATCTCGAAGACTGGAACGAGGATGTTGCCGTAAAGCTTGCCGAAGGCGAGGAGATCGAAATGGCGGAAGCGCACTGGGATCTGGTGAAGTTCCTCAGGAACTACTACGAAGAGTACCAGATCGCTCCTGCAGTGAAGGTGCTGACCAAGGCTATCGCATCGGAAAAGGGTATGGACAAGAAAGAGGCATCCGAGTTTCTCTACGGGCTTTTCCCGAAAGGTCCGGCGCTTCAGGCCTGCAAGATTGCCGGGCTGCCGAAGCCGACGGGCTGCGTGTAATGCGATTGACCGCTTTTTCCAACCCAATTTAACGGTGAACTAAAGGAGGAACTATGGAAGGTGCAAAAGATGCTTCTTCACGCGAAGGACATCACTGCGGGGGTTGCCATTCGGAGGAGAACGGGAAGTTTCTGAATCCGACCCCTATGCTTAATGAGCTGGAGAGCGGCCCGTGGCCAAGCTTCGTTTCCGGCTTCAAGGAACTTGCCGAACGGACGAAAAAGCCCATGCTTCGCGGAGTGCTCGATCAGCTTGAATACTCCTATAACACGAAGATGGGGTACTGGAAAGGCGGTCTCGTGACGGTGGACGGTTACGGAGCGGGCATCATCACCCGGTACTCCATGATCAAGGACAAGTTTCCCGAGGCGGCGGAATTCCACACCATGAGAATTCAGCCTGCGCCGGGCCTGCACTACAATACGGCCATGATGCGCGAGCTTTGCGATATCTGGGAAAAATACGGCAGCGGCATCATTACCCTGCACGGCCAGACGGGAGACATCATGCTGCAGGGCATCGAGCAGGATAAGGTACAGCAGTGTTTCGACGAACTGAACCAGAGCGGATGGGATCTCGGAGGTGCGGGAGCCGGCATGCGTACGGCGGTGTCGTGTATCGGTCAGGGCCGTTGCGAAAATGCCTGCTACGACAACCTCAAGCTGCATCTGAAGACACTGAAGCATTTCGTCGGCGTACTGCACCGTCCTGAATGGAACTACAAGCTGAAATTCAAGTTTTCCGGTTGCCCGAACGACTGCACCAACGCCATCATGCGTTCCGATCTTGCCGTCATCGGCACCTGGCGCGACGCCATACAGGTCGATCGCGACGAGGTGAATGCCTGGGTGGAAAAGAAAGGAATGGACGTGCTGGTCAACCAGGTTATCAATCTCTGTCCCACGAAGGCCATTTCGCTGAAGGACGGCGAAATGCACATCGAAACAAGGGACTGCGTGCGTTGCATGCACTGCCTGAACGCCATGCCCAAAGCGCTCTCTCCCGGCAAGGAACGCGGTATTTCCCTGCTTATGGGCGGCAAGAACACGCTCAAGGTCGGCGTCAATATGGGCTCGCTCATTATTCCGTTCATGAAGATGGAGGACGACGAGGATATCGAGGCTTTCATCGAGCAGATCGAGGAGATCATCGACTGGTGGGAGGATGCCGGACTCGACCACGAGCGTATCGGCGAAACCATCGAACGTGTCGGTCTCAAGCAGTTCCTCGACGGAGTCGGAATCGAGGCGGACATCAATATGGTGACAAGGCCGCGCGACAACCCGTATTTCAAGGCGCCGTACTGAGTACGGTCTGCCCTGGGAAGCCTGAACAACAAGCATGAACCCGCTGCCCGGAGGGCGGCACTACACCCAATCGGAAAAGAACATCATGAGCAGTCCTGAAAAGAAATGGAAGACCATAGAGTCGGGTCCTCACACCTATGAAGAGGCTCTTCACCCGGTGGTGAGAAAGAATTACGGTAAGTGGAAGTACCACGAAATTCCCAGGCCGGGCGTGCTCATGCACGTGGCTGAAAGCGGTGATGCAATCTGGACCGTCAGGGCCGGCACACCCCGCCAGGATACGGTGGATATGGTGCGCGTGCTCTGCGACATCGCCGACAAATATGCTGACGGATACCTTCGCTTCACGGTGCGCAACAATGTGGAGTTTCTGACCCCGAACAGGGAGCATGTCGAGCCGATGATCCAGGAACTCGAGTCGCGCGGGTTTCCGGTGGGCGGAACCGGCATGTGCGTCTCCTCGGTAGCGCACACCCAGGGGTGGCTGCACTGCGATATTCCCGCCACCGATGCTTCAGGCGTCGTGAAGTCCATGATGGACTATGTCTATCAGGAGTTCAAGGATATGCAGATGCCCAACAAGGTGCGTCTGTCCACCTCCTGCTGTTCCATCAACTGCGGCGGCCAGGCCGATATCGCCATCGTGGTCAAGCATACCCGTCCGCCCCGCATCAACCACGACCATCTGGCGACCATCTGCGAACTGCCGAAAGCGGTCGCCCGCTGTCCGGTAGCGGCAATCCGTCCCACCGTGGTGAACGGCAAGCGCTCCCTTATGGTGGACGAAGCCAAATGTATCTGCTGCGGCGCCTGTTTCGGAGCCTGTCCCGCCATGGAGATCAACCATCCGGAGCACTCGAAGTTCGCCATCTGGGTCGGCGGCAAGAACAGCAATGCCCGCACCAAACCCTCCACCATGAGCATCGTGGCGCACAACCTGCCCAACAATCCTCCTCGCTGGCCGGAAGTCACCGAGGTGATCGGCAAGATCCTGACTGCATACAAGGCGGGCGGACGTCCCTGGGAGCGAGTGGGCGAGTGGATCAACCGTATCGGCTGGAAGCGCTTTTTCGAAGAAACCGGCCTGACGTTCGACGACAACATGATCGACAGTTATCGTCACGCCAGGACTACCTTCAACCAGTCGGCACACGTCCGGTTCTAACCGAAGGAGATTACGACCATGGTGGAATCAAATCCAATCCTTGATTTTGCGATCAACTACCAGTTTCCGGAATACACCGAGCTGGAGGGAACCGACAAGATCGTGGCATTCGGCGACAGCAGCCACAAATGCCCGATCTATGTCCGTCAGACGCCTCCCTGCACGGCCGAGTGCCCTGCCGGGGAGGATATCCGCGGATACAACCGTCTCCTGAACGGCACCGAAAAAACCGAAGACGCATGGAAAGCCTCATGGGAGACCATCGTCAGGACGAACCCGTTTCCGGCGGTCATGGGCAGAATATGCCCGCATCCCTGCCAGAAAGGGTGCAACCGGCAGTTTCACGACGAGAGCGTGGCCATCAACGCCCTTGAACAGGCTGTCGGCAACTACGGCATCGAAGCCGGACTGAAGCTTCCTGAACCAGGGCCCGATACCGGTAAGCGCGTTGCCGTGATCGGCGGCGGACCTGCCGGGCTTTCCGCGGCATACCAGTTGCGCCGCAGGGGTCATGCCGTCACCATCTACGACGCCAACGAGAAACTCGGCGGCATGGTGCTTTACGGCATCATGGGTTACCGGGTCGATCGAAAGGTGCTCGAAGCGGAGATCCGGCGCATCACCGATCTTGGCCTTGAGTTGAAAATGGGTGTGCGTGTCGGAAAGGACGTCACGCTCGACCAGCTCGAAGCGGAGTACGATGCCGTCTTCGTGGGAGTCGGCGCCCAGGTCGGGCGCACTCTGCCGGTCGAGGGATTCAATACGACGCCGGGAGCCACCAACGCCATCGACTTTCTGCGCAACTACGAGGTGCTGGGCGACGATATCCCGGTCGGCAGGAAAGTCATCGTGATCGGTGACGGCAACGTAGCCATGGATGTGGCGCGTCTTGCCCTGCGCCTCGGATCGGAAGCCGTTGTCGTTTCCGGCGTGCCGCGCGAGGAGATGGCTTGTTTCCGGAACGAATTCGACGATGCGGTTAATGAAGGGGCCGTGATGCACTACCTGACCGGCATTACGGGACTGCTCACCGGCGACGGCGGTGTTCGGGGCCTCGTCTGCTCCCGGATGGTGAAAAAGGATAAAGGCGAAGATGGCTGGAACTCTCCCATTCCGTTTTTCCGCTACAAAAGCTCAGGCGAAACCTTCGGGATCGAGGGCGACATGGTGGTTGCGGCCATCGGTCAGTCTGCGGACATGCAGGGGCTCGAGAGCATTGTAAACGGTAATTCGTGGCTGAAGGTAGACCGCCATTTCCGTATTCCCGGCAAGCAGAAGGTCTTCGGCGGCGGTGACGCCATCAAGGTCGATCTCATCACGACGGCCGTAGGCCACGGGCGCAAGGCTGCCGAATCGATCGACGCGTTTCTCAAGGGCGAACCGCTTCCCGAGCAGGGTTACCGCGAGGTGACCAAGGTGCAGAAGCAGGATGTGCTGTACTTCTTCCATTCGCCCCAGGCCAAACGCGGGAACATCGAGCCGGAAGAGGTGGTGGGCAACCACGACGAGCTGCTTCAGGCTCTCTCGAAAGAGGAGGCCCTGGCCGAAGCGGCACGCTGCATGAGCTGCGGTCTCTGCTTCGACTGCAAGCAGTGCGTTTCGTTCTGTCCCCAGACGGCCGTCAGCCGATTCCGCGACAATCCCGAAGGCGAGAAGGTCTATACCGATTACTCGAAATGCGTCGGCTGCCACATCTGCTCGCTGGTCTGTCCCTCCGGATACATCCAGATGGGCATGGGGGATGGATTGTAAAGATCGTGGGCCGTGAGCGGTTCGCAGTGAGCCGTTCGCGGTGCGCCGAAAGGGAGGGGTCATTGTCCCTTGGGTCCTTTATGTCCCTGACAAGATTGTGAGTTATCAAAATAATAGGGGGGCCTCTAAAAAGTGTGATGAGCGATCAAAGAAGCAAGCTCCATAAAGGAGCGCGAGTATAGCAGCGCGGACGGAGCGGAGAAACCGGAGTGTACACGTAGTACATGAGGATTTCGAGCACCGACCAACGTAGCAATTTGGTTGCGTAATATCTTTTTAGAGGTCCCCAATAACAGCAAAGCAATGTACGAAGCTCTTATACAACAGACACAGGAGGCCCTCGAACGTACGTCGAAGTGGGCTGAAGCGGGCTGGACGGCTAGATTCGGGCCGCGCGCCGTAGCGGTCTCTTCGCTGAAGGAGGCCATGGCGCTGCCCCGAACCGCAGTGTACGGCGAGGAGGCCCGGAACTACTGGCGACAGGTGGTGCTGACAGCCGAGGATTCGTCGGCTTACGGCCGAAAGGCTCTCGAAGCGCTCATCGCCGGAGATATCCGCAAGGCTGCCGACGCCCTGTATTTTGCACAGTACATGGAGAAACCGATTGCGGAGCACTCCCGTACCTGGCTGCCTCTTTACGGGGCCGCGATGGAGGAGACCGCAGCCTGCTGCTGATGCGGCAGGTACGGTGCATGTTTTCCCTAACCCTACAATTTTCTGACCGTGAAAATAGGAATCCTGCTCAAGGAAGGACCGTATAACCACCAGGCTGCCGACACTGCCTACAAGTTTGCCGAGGCGGCAATCCGCAAAGGGCACACGGTGGATGCCGTCTTCCTGTACAACGACGGCGTCAACAACGTAACGAAAATGATGGATCCGCCCCAGGACGACCGGCACATCTCCGCCCGCTGGGATAAGCTGCACAAGGAGCATGGTGTGGAGATTCTCGCATGCATCGCAGCCTCGAAACGTCGCGGCATCTGCGACGAGGTGCTCATCGAAGGCGGCGAGATCACCGGACTCGGCACCCTGACCGATATCGCCATCCGCAACGACAGACTTTTAACCTTCGGAGACTGAAGAACAATGGAAAACGAAAACGTGAAAAAGATCATGCATGTGCTGCGCCATGCGCCTCACGGCACGATATACAGCTACGAGGGTCTTGAAATGATCCTGATCATGGCGGCCTACGAGCAGGATCTGTCGGTCGTGTTCATCGGCGACGGCGTGTACGCCATCAAGAAGAACCAGGACACGGCAGGCATCGGCATCAAGGGCTTCGCCAAAACCTTCATGGCGCTTGACGGGTACGATGTCGAGAAACTCTACGTCGACCGGCTTTCGCTCGAGGAGAGGGGTCTTTCCGAAGAGGACCTGCTTGTGGATGTCGAAGTGCTCGACTCCTCCGCAATCGGAGCGCTTATGAACGGGCAGGACGTCATCATTCACCATTAACGTTTTTGTCGATGTTACATACGATCAACAAATCACCATTTTCAGGCGACAGCTTCGATACCTGCATCAGGTTTCTCCAGCCGGGAGATCCCGTGCTCTTCATCGAAAACGGCGTCTATGCCGTACAGCAGGGTAACCGCTTTTCGGAAGCTCTTGCCGGCGTCATGAAAAACAATCCGGTCTATGCGCTCCGGCCCGACCTCGAGGCACGCGGCATCTCGAACCTCACCGAGGGAGTCGCAACGGTCGATTACGACGGTTTCGTCGATCTGGTGGAGGAGCATCAGGTTAACAGCTGGCTCTAGCCTCCCGATTGAGCGTCCTGTGCAGGATGATATTCTATTAAAGTAATTTACCTCTGACCCTATGAATCGAACCTGGGAGCGGATCATCCGGGAAAACCGGGAGACAATCCTGAAGCGATGGCTCGAGTTCGGCCTCGACCTTTTTTCCGGGAAGATGGCTCCCGGTACGCCAATATCGGAAGCGCTCGCCGACGGCATGGGAATGATGCTTGACGGCTTTGCCGACGACGGTGAGCGTTGCAGGGAGGGCGTGTCGCGCGTGACGCGCATCCTCGCCGTGCATCCCTTCCGTCCTTCCCGCAGCCTCTCCCTGTTCCTGGAGCTGAGGAGCATCCTGCAGGAGACCGGCGGTTCCGAAGGCGACGGGCCGTTCTGCACCGAAAGGATCGAAGGCATGCTGTTCGAGGCGTTCGACCTCTTCATGGAGCATCGTGAAACGATCTACCAGCTCAAGGTCGAAGAGAGCAGGAGCAAAATGCACATGCTGCTGAGGAGTACCGGATCATGAAAAAGATTATGCTGCCGCTCGCGATGGTGGCCGTGCTCGCGCTCATCCCTTTCGTAGGAGTGCAGTATGCCGGCCTCGATTATCTTTTCGGCGTCGTCATCCCCTACGCTGCAGCGGCGCTGTTCGTGGCCGGATTCGTCTACCGGATGGTCGACTGGCTTCGCCGTCCGGTACCCTACAACATCACCTCCACCTGCGGGCAGGAGAAGTCGCTCGACTGGATTCACCACGACAAAATCGAAAGCCCCTCGAAACCGTGGCATGCCGCAGTCAGGGTGCTTTCCGAGGTGCTGCTGTTCCGTTCCCTCTTCCGCAACAACAGGGCGGAATTCAGCAAGGGACCCGATCTCGTGTACGGTTCCACCAAGTGGCTCTGGCTCGGCGGTCTCGTGTTCCACTGGTCGCTCCTCGTCATCGTGCTGCGCCATGCACGCTTCTTTTTCGTGATGGCGCCGGGTTTCGCCGAATCGCTCGACCAGCTCGACAGCTTCTTCGATATCACACTGCCGGCTTTCTATGTAACCGATGCGCTTGCGCTCTCGGCAATCACCTTCCTCTTTGTGCGGCGCGTGGCCGATGCGAAACTGCGCATCATTTCGCTGCCGACCGATTACTTTCCGCTCTTCCTGCTCGGCGGCATAGTCGGCGCCGGCGTGCTGATGCGCTATATCGCCAAGGTTGACGTTATGGCCGTCAAGGACCAGATGCTGCGGCTGATGAGCTTCAGTTTCGATCCTCCCGCCGAGATCGGCGCGCTCTTCTACGTGCATCTCTTTCTCGTATGCATGCTGCTGCTGTACTTCCCGTTCAGCAAGCTCATGCACATGGGCGCGATCTTTCTCAGCCCGACGCGCAACATGCTCAACAACAGCCGCGAGAAAATGCATGTCAATGTGTGGCGTCAGCCCATGAAGATCCGTACCTACAGCGAGTACGAAGACGATTACCGCGAAAAGATGAAAAAGGCGAAACTGCCTCTCGAAAAGGAGTAACCATGTCGAAATATCTACCGAAACAGGCCGACCTCATCCGCGAAATGGAGGAGAAGCCGAGCCCGCTGAAAGGCGATCACGCCAAACAGGAGTGGTGGGAGATGCCCGTGGAGTTCCGCGAGGGGAACTTCTGCTTTCCGGCCAAACCCGAGGTGATCGAGGAGCTCGGCTTTGCGAACCCACGCAAGTGGGCCGTTACCGACGATGACTGGCAGCTGCCCGAAGGGTGGCAGAAGACCCTCATGGACGGCATGCGGGAACGCCTGAAGAAATACCGCTCCCTGAAGCTCTACCTCGACTCCTGCGTGCGGTGCGGCGCCTGCGCCGACAAGTGCCACTTCTTCCTCGGCACGGGCGATCCGAAGAACATGCCGGTGCTGCGCGCCGAACTGGTCCGTTCGGTCTACCGCGGCGATTTTCCCATGGTGGAGAAAATCCTGAAGGGCTTTGCCGGATCGCGCAAGCTCACCAAAGAGGTGCTCAGGGAGTGGTACATGTACTTCTACCAGTGCACCGAGTGCCGCCGCTGCTCCGTGTTCTGCCCCATGGGTATCGATACCGCGGAGATCACCATCATGGTGCGCGAGATCCTGCAGCTCGTGGGCCTGAACAACAACTGGATTCTCGCACCGGTGGCGAACTGCAACCGCACGGGAAACCATCTCGGCATCGAGCCGCACACCTTCGTGCAGAACATCGAGTCGCTCGTAGACGACATCGAGGAGCTGACCGGCGTGACGGTGAACCCCACCTTCAACCGCAAGGGCGCGGAGATCCTTTTCATCACCCCGTCCGGCGACGTGTTCGGCGACCCCGGCGTCTACACCATGATGGGCTACATGCTGCTTTTCGAGCACATCGGGCTCGACTACACCATCAGCACCTACGCTTCGGAAGGGGGGAACTTCGGGTTCTTCACCTCGAACGACATGATGCGCAAGCTGAACGCGAAGATGTACCACGAAGCCGAACGGCTCGGCGTCAAATGGATTCTCGGCGGCGAGTGCGGCCACATGTGGCGCGTGGTGCACCAGTACATGAGCACCATGAACGGCCCGGCAAACTTCCTCGAAGAACCGGTTTCGCCCATTACCGGAACGAAGTTCAGCAACGCGAAAGCCACGAAAATGGTGCATATCGCCGAGTTTACCGCCGATCTTATCCATAACAGCAAGCTGAAGCTCGACCCGCGGCGCAACGACCATCTGCGCACCACCTTCCACGACTCCTGCAACGTCGCCCGGGGCATGGGCATGTTCGAGGAGCCGCGCTATGTGCTCCGGAAGGTGTGCAACTCCTTCCACGAGATGCCGGAAAACACCATCCGCGAGCAGACCTTCTGCTGCGGTTCGGGCAGCGGCATCAACGCCGAGGAGAACATGGCCATGCGCATGAAGGGCGGCTTCCCGAGGGCGAACGCCGTGCACAAGGTGAAGGAGAAGCACCAGGTCAATTCGCTGGTCACCATCTGCGCCATCGACCGCGCCAGCCTTCCGCCGCTCATGCGGTACTGGAACCCCGGCGTGTCGGTCTACGGCCTGCACGAACTGGTGGGCAACGCCCTTGTCATGCAGGGCGAGAAAATGAGAACCGAAGACCTCAGGGAGGATCCAATGACCGGTTTTGACGACAAGGAGGACGACGTTGACTAAAAAAATCATTATGACGGCAGCGGCCATGCTCATTGTGGTGCTTGCCGGCGTCTACGCTTTCCGGCATCAGGAGAGCCAGGCGGAAAAGGTTGCCGCCCCTGTCGCCCCTGCTGCGGCCGCTGCGGTCGACAGCTCGGCCTGCATCGCCTCGAAAGAGTACATGCGGGCGAACCACATGCGCGTGCTCGCCGAGTGGCGAAACTCATCCGTGCGCGAAGGAAACCGCGTATGGGTCGCGCCCGACGGCAGAAAGATCGACAAAAGCCTGAACACCTGCCTCAGCTGCCACTCAAGCAACCGGATGTTCTGCTTCAACTGCCACATGTACGCCAATGTGAAGCCCAACTGCTGGAACTGCCATATTTCACCAATGGAGGCGCCCTGATGAACGAAGACCGCAGATCATTTATCAAGAAAGCCGGTATCGGCATTCTTGCCGGCATCGGTTCGGCAGCCGGCCTGTTCCCGGCGCTTTCGCTCGAGAAAACCGTGTTTCCGGCATGGGACGAAAAACCCGAACCCGGCAAGCATCGCTGGGGCATGCTCATCGATACCCGCAAATGCTCCGGCAACTGCAGGGAGTGCGTTGCGGCCTGCCACTTCACGCACAACGTGCCCGATTTCGGCAACCGCAAGGACGAGGTGAAGTGGATTTGGAAAAGCTCCTACGAAAACGTGTTTCCCACGGCAAGCCGGCAGTTCCAGAGCCCCGAGGTTACCGAAAGGCCCTACGTCGCGCTCTGCAACCACTGCGCCGAGCCGCCCTGCACGAAGGCCTGCCCGACCGAGGCCACCTTCAGGCGGTGGGACGGCATCGTCTCCATGGACTACCACCGCTGCATCGGCTGCCGCTTCTGCATGGCCGCCTGCCCTTACGGTTCCCGCAGCTTCAACTGGCGCGATCCGAGAGAGGGCATCAAGCTTGCGAGCACCGACTATCCGACCCGCATGCAGGGGGTGGTGGAGAAGTGCAACTTCTGCTCCGAACGGCTGGTGAAAGGACTCGATCCGGCCTGCGTCGAAGCATGTCCGGAGCAGGCACTGGTGTTCGGCGACCTGAACGATCCCTCGTCGGAGATCCGCAAGCTGCTGGAATCGAACGAAACCATGCAGCGCAAACCCGAACTTGGCACGAAACCTTCGGTCTTTTATATCATTTAATGTATCGTCATGATTGAAAAAGCTCTGAAAGGAAGCCGGAACTACTGGCTCTGGATAGGACTCCTGCTGCTCGGCATCGGCGCGGGATCTGTCGCCTTTTCACGGCAGATGTGGGAAGGGCTCACCGTAACCGGCATGGGCCGCGACGTGAGCTGGGGCCTCTATATCGCGCAGTTCACCTTTCTTGTGGGCGTGGCGGCTTCGGCCGTGATGGTGGTGATTCCCTACTACCTGCACAACCGGAAGGAGTTCGCCAGAACCGTGATCGTCGGCGAGTTCATGGCCGTCGCGGCCACGCTGATGTGCATGCTCTTCATCCTTGCCGACATGGGCCGTCCCGACCGCGTGCTGAACGTGCTGCTCTACCCCTCGCCCCACGCCATGGTGTTCTGGGACGTGATGGTGCTCAACGGCTACCTCCTGATCAACTTCGTCAGCGCCTGGACCGTGCTCGGCGCGGAGCGCAAGGGAGTCCCGCCGCCGAAATGGATCAAGCCGATCATCTATCTCTCGATTCCCTGGGCGTTCAGCATCCACACCGTCACGGCGTTCCTCTACGCAGGACTTCCCGGACGGCACCTCTGGCTCACCGCCGTGCTCGCTCCCCGGTTTCTCGCATCGGCGTTTGCCGCGGGAACCTCGCTGCTCATTCTCGTCACCCTCGTCCTGAAAAAGACCACCGGCTTCGACGCGGGCAACGAAGCGCGCCAGAAACTCGCCGTGCTTGCCACCTACGCCGGCATCGCGAACTTTTTCATGATCGGCACCGAATTCTTCACCGCCTTCTACAGCAACGTGCCGGCGCACATGCACGGCCTGCAGTATCTCTTTTTCGGGCTCGAAGGCAAGAGCAACCTCGTGCCGTGGATGTGGCTTTCGCTGCTTCTCGGTTTTGGCGCTCTCGGCATACTGCTCAACCCGAAACTTCGCCAAACCTCGAAATGGCTTGTGGCCGCCTGTGTGGGCATGGTCAGCTCCATCTGGATCGACAAGGGAGTCGGGCTGGTGCTTGGCGGATTCGTGCCCTCGCCGCTCGAAGAGATCACCGAATACGGCGTCACCCTGACGGAGCTCACCGTCACGCTCGGCATCTGGGCCGTGGGCATGCTCGTGCTGACGCTGCTGCTGAAGGTTGCCGTGACCGTGAAAAAGGAGCAGGAGGCGTAACGTTTTTCCTTGCATCACCCTCACTTCCGGATAGTCTGAAAGGAGGGCGGGTTTTCCAGCCCGCCATTGATTTATCTATATTTTGAATGGCGGACAGGAAAGTCCGCCCTCCTTTATGGACATCTCTATAAAGTGTGATGAGCGAACAAAGGACAAGGCGGACGGAGCGGAGAACCCGGAGTGTACACGGAGTACATGAGGATTTCGAGCACCGACCAACGCAGCAATTTGGGCGCGCAATAACTTTATAGAGATGTCCTTAAGCCAACCAGCCAATTTTTCGTTCATGAAAAAAGTGTTTCTTCCGCTCAACATCCGGATAGACAATAAAAAGATCCTCTTTGTCGGCGGTGGCAAGATCGCCATGCACAAGATCCGGACGGTCGAGCAGTATACCCGCAACATCACCATTCTCGCGCCGGAGATTCACGACGATATCAAGGGGAAGGGGTTCACCGAAATCGTCAAGCGGTATGAACCCTCCGACCTCGAAGGGTACTTTCTCGTCTACGCAAGCACGAACGACGAGGA
>NZ_JBAWHG010000030.1:0-16799 GCF_049593655.1 Chlorobium sp. | reverse complement strand
TGCCTGCCCGACGAGGCGGCGAACCTCCTGTGATCGAAGGTTGCGGGTTTCCATTGTTTCGTACCATGGCATGCGGCACAATTCGATGAAAGGGTGCGATGGATGTTGTCCGCAGGTTTCCTGTTCCTGTGGCAGTCGATACACCTGTTGCTGAAGTCCGGCGGCAAATCCTCGTGCCTGAAGGTTTTGAGGGCCAGTGCCGCTTTTGCTCCCCGGTGATCGGAGTGGCAGCCGGTGCAGGATTTTCCGGCAAGCGCCCTGTGAAAGGGTGCTTTTCCGGAATCTGCCGGAATCGGGTTCCCGGCGACGCTTCTGATCCCGATATCGTCCGGCTTGTGGCAGCTCATGCATCGGTCCGATGTGGCTCCGCCGAATGGCTGGTGGCAGCTCAGACAGGATGTTTCCGGTTTTTCATGTCCTTTCAGGAGCTGGCCGGGGCTCAGCAGGAGATCGGGCAGCGCCATGGCCAGCGCAGCGAGAATAATGGAGCACAGGATGAAAACGTACAGCGGCTTCAAGGTTTACCTCCAGTTCTGGAAAAAGATGACGGAAAGGATATGCAGCATGCAGAGCCCAAGCAGTACGGAAACGATGGGCATGTGAACGGTGCGCCATTTTTCGAGAGCCTTCAGGGTGATGCTGTCCCAGTAGCAGGTTCCTTCGGCTTCTTCGTCTTCGCTGTTTTCGATGCCCGCCTCCTTTTTTTTCATTTTTACCTCTTCCCTCAATTTTCTTACGATATATTGCCCTACATGGCCGCTTGCCGTTACCGCCATCATGCATGCGGTAGCCGCCCAGGGAAGCAGGGCGTTGAAGTGGATGCCCGAATGCACCAGCACCATGAGGGTTCCGAGCCATCCCGCGTTGCAGTGCAGCCGGAGAAAAAGCTTAAGCGTGCCGTTCCGGACAATCTTTTTCTTGCGGGCTGAATATCCGAATGAAAAAACGAGGAGCGCCGTTCCGGCAATTCCCAGATACCGTCCGATCCATGCCAGATGTGAGGCATGCAGGATGTAATCGAGAGCTATCGAGGCTGCAACGAGCAGCAGCCAGGAGAGCGTGAGCGGTAATGCCCGCTGTATAAGCACGGATTGCCACATTGCGTCGGTTCATTCAGAGAGGTGTTGTCTTCAGGCTGTTTTTTAAAAATACTTCCTGAGTCTTAATGCAGCATAAGTGGATTCTTAAAAATAACTTAAATGTTGCGTTGGGGATATGGGAATATCCTGCAGGATGCTACAATACCGTTTTTGTACGACGATTGTCCCGATCGTTGAGCGAGGTCTTTTTACGGACCGCAGACCATGACCCTGGGAGTTTTATTGCCACGTAATGGCTGTCGCGGAAGATGACTTTCGCCTCGGGGCATGCACGCAGAGGGGTTTCGGCGTCAAGTATGACGTGATTGACTCCGTAAAGCGCTGCGATTTTTCGTAGCGTAAGGGCGCCTTCTGCTTTGCATGCCTGGCGGTAGAATGATTCCGCCAGGCGGTTTCGACGGTACCATTCGATTATTTCAAGGTCCTTGTAGGGATGGGTTTTCCAGTTTACAAGCACGGGTATGCCTCCCTGCATCCTGACCTTTTCGAACTCCGTTTTTCTGCTCGGGACAAGCCAGAGGTCTCCGGAAACCGTATGGTGCCTTGCAAATGTCATCACGGCTATTTCCGGAGCTTTGGCATAACCGGAGAACCTCTTCAGCTGTACGGGCAGATGAAGCCCCGTCGTTATCGCGATGGTTATGACCGCCGTGGATTTGACTGCGAGTACGGCAATTCGCTGTTTTTCAAACAGGGGATACAGTTTCACGATCAGCCATCCGCCGAGGATTGCCCATGCAAGGGGGAGCAGCACGACGGATGTTCGCCAGGGAGTCAACACTTCCAGTTCCGGCCATGAATAGAAGAAAAGAAACGGGACGGTCACCAGAATCAGGGAGGCAAGCGGCAGCATGACCCAGAAAAGCAAGGTTTTTCTGGCCGTAACCATTGCCATTGCGATCAGCGCCATCCCGATATAATCTTCGTAATTCAGCCAGTTGCGAACTTTTGTATGTGTGGCGATGCGCTGTTCGGAAAGAATTGTCAGCGCTTCAGACAATATCGCCGGGGATGTGGGTGCGAAAAGCAGTTTGTAACGGATCACCAGAGGAGCCGAAAGCGAGATGAAGAGCAGCAGCGGCAGAAGGGCTTCTCCGGTTATTTTTTTCTGCCTGTAGAGGGTGACAGCCGTGTATGAGCCCTGTATCAGCAGAGCCGAGGGCATGTAGGCAGGATGGAATGCCGCCGCAAGAGCGAGCCATGCAGATGCCCACAAGGATTTTCCTGCAAGGAAGCGCTCGATGGAAAGCAGAATGAAAACGCCGAAAACGCACGGCTGGAAGTAATGCCCCAGAAGGTACTGCGTACCGAATCCGAGCTGTATGTTCTTGTATTCAAGAAAAAGTACGGCAAGAAAAAGCCACACTCCGGCCGGATGCCGTTTCAGGCCGAACAGATGGTCGGCTATTCCGGTCATTGCATACAGAAATACGGCGGAAAGAACAGGAAACAGGATATAGACCACTTCAATCGTTCCCATCCGATAAAGCGACTCTACAAGAAAACTGAAAAGCGGCAGCGGATCGAGGGTGTTGGCCATCCAGTCATGCTCAAGAAAACCCTGACCGGTTTTTGCGGCTGCATGGAGAAACTTGGTATTCTGGTTTTCGGTATAGAGCGGATGCTGAACAAGGTCGATGCTGTAGAGAATGCCGAGTATAAGCCACCATGAAAGGGTTTTCAGGGCAGATCCTGCTTTAAGGAGTTTGTTTCGTGTGTCGCTCATCTGGCTTGTTTGGGTAGTGATAAAAATACAGACCGGTCAGGTTCCCGGAAATCGCAGTTCCACCGTCGTGCCCGAATCCGGCCGGCTTTTTACCGATACCGTTATATGCTGCAGGTCGGCGAGTTTTTTCACGATGGCCAGACCCAGCCCCGATCCTCCGGTGCCGGAGCTTCTCGATTCGTCCACCCGGTAAAACCGCTCGAAGATCCGTGAGAGCTTTTCTTCCGGAATTCCCATGCCGTTGTCGGCGATGGTGCAGAGCAGGGGACCGGAACTGCCTGAAAGGGTTACCGCAACCGACGAATCCGGAGGGGAGTACTTGAGGGCGTTCGAAAGGATATTCTCGAAAATCATGTCGAGCATTGCCGGATCCGCCGAAACCATGCAGGATTGCGGTCCGTGGAAGCTGATCGGGATGTTTTTCCGTCCGGCTCCGGATTGCATGCGGTCGATCGTTTCCCTGATATGGAGGGCGAGATCGACGGGTTCCATACAGGGCGTCATACCGCGGCTTTCGTGGCGGGCCAGCATAAGGAGCTGATCGATCAGCCTCGTCATCCGGTCCAGCTCTTTCAGGCAGAAGAGGATCCGTTCTTCATAATGTTCGCGCTCCCGTGGTTTGCGCACCAGTACTTCGAGTGTGCCTCTCAGGGATGCGAGCGGCGTTTTCAGCTCATGGGAAGCATCGGAGGTAAACTGTTTTTCCCGCTGAAACGCATCCTGAAGACGCTCGAGAAGCGAATTGATGGTTACCGAGAGCCGGCGGAGCTCGTCGTGGTTCCGGGGAAGGGGGATGCGGCTGTCGAGATTTTCCCTGGTGATTTTCTCTGCGGCGGCAATGACCTCTTCAACCGGCCGGATACTTCTGCCGGCAATAACCCTGGTAAGCGTGAAGAGGATAAGAATGATTGCCGGATATGATGCCAGAAGCACCTGCTTCAGATCGCCCAGAATGGTTACGGCATCCCGAACGGGAACCGCCGCAAGGAGGTATCCTTCGACTCTCCCTTCCGGATCGGTCAGCGGAACCTGAATCTGGCGCACGGCAAGCCGGCCGGCCTCTGCGAGCCGGTAGCTTTTTTCCTTCCGGCCCGCCTGGAAGGGGAGGGTGTCGCCGGCGAGGTTGGCAGACCTGGCGATTATCTTTCCGTCACGGCCGACAAGCTGGATGAACTCTTCGTCATCGTCATCCCGCACTTTTTCGCCATCCGTTTTCCTGTGATCGTGATCGTGATCGTCGCGTTCACCCTTTCGGGAATCGTCGTCGGAGTGGTCGAAATTCCATGAATCAAGCGCTCTTCGGGGCTGTTCTTCAATGATTTCCGAGACTTCCCGGTCGAGTTCGTCGTCGAAGTGGCTGTAGACCACCCGTTCGACCGTAAAAAAAACAAGGGTAAAGACAAGGGCGAGCAGGAGTGCCGTCGCAATCGTGTAATAGAGTGCAATACGGCTGCGCAGACTCAGGGAGTGTTTTTCCTGAACGGAACCGGCAGGCTCACCGGCAGGCCTTGTTTTTTTTTTCATGCCCGGCATTCAGGATTCACGGATGATGTAGCCGACGCCCCGGATGGTCTGAATGATGTTGCCGCATCCGGCCTGGTCAAGTTTTTTTCGAAGAAAATTGATATACACATCGATTACCGAGGTGTCGGAATCGAAATGAATGTCCCATACGTGTTCGATGATGCGGCTTCTGGTGCAGACCTTTTCCTTGTTGCGCACCAGATACTCGAGCAGGGAAAACTCCTTCGGGGTCAGCATGATCTCGCCGGTTCCGCAGAGTACCTGATGGGTAACGGGATTGACGCTGAGACGACCGGCAGTAAGCTGGTCGCCGGCCGGATTGTTTCTGCGGAGCTGAACCCGTATGCGGGCAAGCAGCTCTTCGAAGGCGAACGGTTTTCTGATGTAGTCGCTGGCTCCTGCGTCGAGGCCGAATACGATATCGTCGAGGGCGTCTTTTGCCGTCAGGAAAATCAGCGGCACATCGATGCCGGACTTGCGTACCTGTCGGCACACCTCGATACCGCTGATTCCGGGAATCATCCAGTCAACGATCAGGAGATCGTACTCGTTCAGGAGAGCCATATCAAGGCCGTTTTTGCCGTCGAACGCCAGATCGACGGCAAAATACTCCTCTTCAAGTCCATCCTTGAGAAACCGGGCAATTCCGGGTTCATCCTCTATGACAAGAATCCGCATGGCAGTTGCAATTCGTTAACGGGAACCTCTAAAAAGTGTGATGAGCGATTAAAGAGCAAGGCGGACGGAGCGGAGAAACCGGAGTGTACACGTCGTACATGAGGATTTCGAGCAACGACCAACGCAGCAATTTATTTGCGCAATAACTTATTAGATGTTCCCTAATGATCGTCGTCGTCACCCTCCATCCTTCCCTCTCCGCCCTTTTTGGAGTTTCCGACGAGCGCTCCGAGCACCATTTTTTCCTCCTTTCCGTTCTTTTGCGCAATCTCGGCGATGGTCATGGACGGATTGGCGGCTGCGATGCCTTCTTTTTCAAGTCTGGCGGCAAGCTCTGCCGGTGTCGCTTTCAGAACCAGTGCGACGGTTTCGAGCGAGGAGGATTCGAGCGCCTGCACGGCGGCTTTTCCGGCGCTTTCCTTTCCGTGCTTTTCTTCGCCTTCGCCGAACATCGGCAGCAGCGACAGCGTCGTGACAAGTGCCGCAGCGCCGATGATGCCGATGGCTGCCTTTTTCGAGAAATAACCGGTAAACACCTTCCAGTTCGAAGCGGTGTGGAGCAGGATGCCTCCAAGAAGCAGCCAGCTGAGCCATTTGTGAACCGGTTCGACCAGCCCGATTTCAATATCGAAAAATAACAGCAGACCTGTAACGCCTGAAATGATAAAAGCTCCGATGGCAAGCGGGGTTGCCCATGATTTCAATGTCATGCTATCTCCTTTACAAGATTTAGGGTTCTGTTCCGTCAGGCGGATGACGGCCATCGCCTGACTGCTGATGAAAACATGATCAAAGTAGCACCCTGTTCCTTAAAGGATGCTCAGGCAAAGCTTAAAATTCGCTTAAAATTGCGGTTTCCGCCGGTTTTCAGCAGACCGTCGTTCGACCGAAAGGTCGATATTCCGACCTTTCGGTCGAAATTGTTATAATGAAGCGTTGAGGAGGGAACTGCCGATCCGGGTGTAATTGCATGAAAAAAAAGAGGTTGAAGATTATCCTGTTCGATTGGCATGACTCTTGAATGGTACTATGTAGTGCTGCGCAGAGCCGCTGGGCGATTCGGAAGAGAACGCCGGACGGGTTAATCGCGTTGTACTTTATGCAATGAAGTGAAGTACGTGTCGGAGTCTATGGTAATTATCATTATTCAGGGAGTGTCGTTATGAAAAAGATCTTGTATGTGTGTGTGTTGTCCGTAATCGCGTCTGCATTTTCATCGGCTGCCGCGTCGGCCGTGACGCCGGATGGCGGAGCGATTTTTACCAGAAGCTGCAGCGTCTGCCATTCCGTCAATCCTCCTCCGAAATCCGCGCCGCCGGTTGTTCCTCTGGCCAACCGCTACCATCTCAGGTTCCAGACGAAAGCGCAGGGCGTTGCCGCTATTACGGCATTTCTGAAGAAACCCGACAGGAACAGGGCTGTCGATCAGCAGGCGGTAACACGCTTCGGACTCATGCCGGTCATACCGCTTACCGATGCGGAACGTGCGGCTGTTTCGGGATGGTTCTGGGATCAGTACAATCCATCGATGGGTGGCGGCAGGGGGGTTGGCGGTGGCCAGCGAAGACTTATGAACCAGTAACAGGAATATTCCCATGAAAAAATCTTTCAGCTGGCGCATATTCATAAGCTTCGGACTTCTGCTCTCGTTTCTGATGCTGCTTGTTTCCGGGGTGATCCTCTACATCTCTCCTCCCGGCAGGGTTGCGAACTGGACCGACTGGCGCATGCTGGGCCTTACGAAGACAGGCTGGGAAAACCAGCATGCGATTTTCGGCTTCGCGTTCGCGATCCTCTCCATATTCCACCTGTTCTTCATCAACTGGAAGGCCTTCCTGTCGTACCTGAAAACAAAGACCGGCGAAGGCCTGAAAAGTCCGAAGGAGCTGTTCGGCAGCGTTGTGCTTGCGCTCATCTTCGGGATCGGGACCTTTTACGCTCTCCAGCCGTTCTCGGCAGTCATCGATTTCGGCAACAGCATTTCGGAATCGTGGGAACGGCGTGACCGGCAGCCTCCCGTGCCCCATGCCGAAAGCATGACGCTTGTGGAGCTTGCCCTCCAGCCGGGACTTGGAGGTGACGCCGAAGTGCTGAAGGCAAAGCTCGAAAAAGCAGGATTCAGGGTGAATTCCGTTCAGCAGACCCTTGCGGAAATAGCCGGGAAGAACCATACGACGGCAGAAAAGGTTTACGTTCCTCTTGCTCCTGAAAAAAGCGGAGCCGGTAAACTGCCGGCAGAAGGACTCGGGCGTAAAACCCTGCAGGAGATCGCCGACGGTGCGGGGGTATCGGCTGCTTCGCTGCAGCTTGCCCTGAAGCAGCAGGGAGTCGAGGCTGAACCCGCCATGACCATGAAGGCAATAGCCGACAGGAACGGCACCGATATGAGCCGGCTGCGCGAGATGCTTGAAACCATGATAAGCCGGTGAGCAGCAGCCCGCTTCACACACCCCTGTTCCGACGATGTTTCAGGGGCGAATGAAACGCGGCGCCGGCCCGGAAAAAAGGCTCCTGATGCTTCCGCCGAAGCATCTTGCCGGATTGTTTTCGCTCCTTGTACTGCTGTTTCTCGGTACGGCTTTTTTCGAGTATCACTACCGGAAAGCCGAGATCGAGCACATCATGCGCGAGGAAGCATCGCTGCTTGTTCATGCATTGACGGTGGGGGTGGAGAGCGCCATTACGGGTTACAACGAAAACCGCTCCCTGCTGACCGGCAGCCTTTTCGACCAGCTGCGCCTTCTCGACCGTCTCGACCGGCAGAAACCGCTGACCTCAGCCGATCTTTCTGTCATAGCAGGCAGCAGCGGCATCTACCGGATCAATATCTTTGACGGAAACGGCCGGAGGATTGCCTTCAACACCCCTGTGGACCATACGCCTCTCGAACAGACGTGCGATCCGCGGGAGATGCTGCAGCCCGTTTTTTCCGGCCGGCAGGATTCCCTGCTGCTCGGCATACGGCAAAGCACTTCGGACAGAGGGCCCCGGCTTGTCGCTGCCGTCAGACGTTCCAGGGGTGGCGTGATTGCCGGCAATATCGATGCTTCAGGGATGCTCGACCTGAAGCGCAAGCTGGGTGCAGGTCAGCTTATTCGGCGCATAGGCGCCGACACCACAGGCATAGAGTACATCGTATGGCAGGATTCGAAGGCCATTCTGTCCGCCACGCCGAATGTAACGGGACTCGATGCCGTTCATTCCGATCCTTTTCTGCTCGCCTCGTCCCGGGGGACCTCTGCGAAAACCCGGATGACAACCTTCAACGGCAAACATGTTTTCGAGGTGGTCAAGCCGCTCTATTATAACGGCATCAATGTCGGTCTGCTGCGCATAGGCCTGAAAACCGACCATTATGAGGTTGCCGCAGCCAAGCTTCGCAACCGGTTGCTGCTGCTTGCCGGTCTTGTCGTTATCGGGTCGCTTTTCATGTTCAACCTTATGGTGACGCACAGGAGCGAGGAGAAGATGAAGAGCGCCTTCCTGCGGGCGCAGACCTTTTCGTCCGTCATTCTTGAAAGCATGGCGGACCCCGTGGTTGCCGTCGATGCTGCCGGGCAGATAACCATGATCAACCCTCCTGCAGAAAAACTGTTCCGTCTCTCCTCCCCGGAGGTCAGCGGCAAGCCGGTCGGTGAGGTCTTTCGGGAATTCGCACCGTTCATCGAGGGGGTCCTCTCGGGCCGGCATGCGATGCTCAACAGGGAATTTCACTGCAGGGCTGACGGCCGCCAACTGCTTCTGAACGGGAATTTCAGTCTCATCACGGGCCCCGACAGCCGGATTGACGGAGCGGTCGGCGTGCTGCGGGATCTTACGGAACAACGGGCAATGCAGCAGGTTATCGAGCGGCAGGGAAAACTCAGCGCCATGGGAGAGCTTGCTTCGGGAGTCGCTCACGAGATCAGAAATCCGCTCAATGCCATCGGCATACTTGCCCAGCGGCTCGATATCGAGTTCACTCCGGTCACCGATGAACCGGAATATCGTCACCTGGTTCGAACCATCGTCTCCGAGGTCGGTCGCCTCAACGCCATCATCGGGCGTTTCCTGAAATTCAGCCGTCCTCCGGAGCTTTTTTTACAGCCCTGTTCTCTTGACGACTTTGTAGTCGGTTACAGCGATATGCTGCAAGGCGGGGCTCAAGCCAAAGGGATCTGTTTTTCGGTTGAAGCGGGTTGCGGCGCTGTGGTCGATATCGACACCGAGCAGATGCGTCAGGTGTTGCTCAACCTTGTGCGCAACGCGGTCGATGCCACGCCCGGGGGCGGCAGCGTAACGGTCAGGACAGGATGCGACAGTGCCGGTCGAGCCTTTATCGAGGTAGCCGACACCGGCTCCGGCATTCCCTCCGGCAGGTTGCCGGAGATATTCAACCTCTATTTCACCACAAAGGAAGAGGGAACGGGAATGGGGCTGGGCATAGCCAACCAGATCGTCCACGCCCATGGGGGCATGATCGGGGTTTCCAGCACTGAAGGAGAGGGGAGCGTGTTTCGTGTCGTGCTTCCCCCCGCCTGAGGGTCATTCACTTTCCGGTATCTGTTAACCAGCATAAAACCATGGACTACACCATACTTGTCGTCGAGGATGAACCCGTTCAGCTTGAAAGCATTGCCGGTTTTCTTCTGAAGCAGGGTTACCGGGTGCAGAAAGCCTCCACGCCCGCACACGCTCTCGACATTGCACGGCAGGCTGTGGTCGATATCGTGCTTTCCGATTTCCGGATGCCGGGGATGAGCGGCGTCGAACTGCTTGCAGGACTGAAAAACATCAATCCGGCAATAGAGGTTATCATCATGACGGCCTACGGCAGCGTCGAGTCGGCTATCGAAGCCATGAAACTCGGCGCCGCCGACTACATCACCAAACCTGTGGATCTTCACCTGATTCAGGTTCTGATCCGAAAAATCCTCGAGAGAAAACAGCTTGTCAGTGAAAACAGCCTGCTCAGGAAGCAGCTGCAGGAGCGGTTCAGCTTCAAGGGGATCATTTCGCAATCGCCTGCAATGGCTCAGGTGCTGAATATTGCCGGAAGGGTTGCCGCAAGCAGTGCGACGGTGCTCATTACCGGCGAGACCGGCACCGGAAAGGAGCTTGTAGCCAAAGCCCTGCATTTTTCCAGCCCGCGACGGGACAAGCCCTTCATTGTGGCAAACTGTGCGGCCCTGGCTGAAAGCCTGCTCGAAAGCGAGCTCTTCGGACATGAAAAGGGGGCATTTACCGGGGCGGACAGGCTGAGGAAAGGGAGGTTCGAAACAGCCGAAGGGGGAACCCTGTTTATCGACGAACTGGGGGAGATTCCCCTCTCCCTGCAGGTCAAACTGCTTCGGGTGCTCCAGGAGAGGACGTTCGAGCGTGTTGGCAGCTCGGTGCAGCTTCATGCCGATGTGCGGATCGTTGCGGCCACGAACCGTGATCTCGAATCGATGGTTCGGGAGGGATCGTTCCGTGCCGATCTCTATTACCGTCTGAATGTTGTCTCCATCCATATTCCGCCGCTTCGGGAGCGCAGGGAGGATATCCGACCCCTTCTCGACATGTTTCTCATGAAATTCACCGCCCGGAACGGCGAGCAGGTGACCGCTCTTTCAAGGGAAGCGCTCGACTCTCTTTTGAAATACTCCTATCCGGGAAATGTCCGTGAACTTGAGAATATCGTCGAGCAGTTCGTCGTGCTCAGCCGTTCACCGGTCATCATGAGGGATGATCTGCCCATGCGGGTAAGGGAATATCATCCCGATCTTTCAGGCAGCCGGGAATCGCAGGGCTCTCTTGTTGAACAGGTCGAGGCTTTCGAGCAGGCAATGATAACGGACGCGCTCAGAAGCGCCGGTCAGGTGCAGACGCGAGCCGCAGAAATACTTGGCATCAGCGAAAGGCATCTGCGCTACAAGCTGAGAAAATACGGAATGAAGTAAACGCCTTTGCCCTTGCGGACGCCGGGCTCGCCCATAGCTTTTTCATTCGCTTCCGGTTCAGGTTCGCCGTATGGAATCGGCCGTTGAGGCCGGAAAAATTTAAGCATTTTTTGATCTCCCCTTAATCTCCCTTAAAGAGACCCATTCCTACATTTCTTCCGGGCTGTCATGATCGTCTTGCGTTCAGGATGGCCGCACAGGATAACTGCAACAGCTAAACGGAGAAAAAGGATGAAACAGGCGAAAAATACCCGACGGGTGTTCATGATACTTCTTTTGGGCGTTATCGCGCTCTTTTCGGGATCATTGCGTGCGTCGGACGAAAGCATGAAGGATATCGATGGAAACAGCTATGGCGTGGTAAGCGCCGGAAAGCAGATCTGGATGGCGGAAAACCTCAAGGTGAGCCGTTACCGCAACGGTGATCCTGTCCGCCATGCCGCAACACGTGAGGAGTGGCTCGACGCCGCCGCCAAAGGCGAAGGGGCGTGGTGCTACTTCGACAACAATCCGGCAAACGGAAAACATTTCGGGCGCCTGTACAACTGGTATGCCGTCAGCGATCCGCGCGGTCTGGCCCCCAAAGGCTGGCATGTGCCGACAGACAGGGAGTGGTCGGCATTGACCGCTTTTCTTGGCGGTGAAGCTGTCGCCGGCGGAAAAATGAAGGAGGCCGGGCACCCACTCTGGCGCACCCCGAACGAGGGGGGAACAAACTCCAGCGGCTTCAGTGCGCTTCCCGGAGGGTTGAGGGGCATCGACGGCGTTTTCGCGTTTGGCGCACAGAGCGCGTATTTCTGGACCTCTGCGGAGCACTCCCCGTTGCTGGGGTGGTACAGGGTGCTCAACTACCATGTCGCAACCGTGGTGAAAAGCGGCGAGGAAAAAATCGACGGCATGTCGGTCCGCTGCGTCCGCGACTGATTTTTCCTGAAACGCGAGAGGGGGACTCGTGACTGCTCCAGCCGCGGCTATCGGCAGGAAATACTTGTCTTGCAGAAAAACGCGCCGTACATTGCCAGAGGCGATGTTCTGTAACCCCTCTCGTTATACAGGCATATCGGCCGCAATCCCCATTAAACCCCTGCAGTCAAATGACAAAAAACAGTTTCATCCCGAAAACGCCGTCCGGTGGTATGCACGGTGCGGCTTTCGCGGCGGTTCTCTGCATGCTGCTGCTTGCGCCGTGGCGGGGCAGCGTGCTCCAGGCTGAAGAGTACCGGAATGTATCGGTCAGGAAAGTGCTGACAACGGGCACGGTAAGCGACGGAAGCAGAATACGGTATCTGCGCGCCGACGATCCTGAAGTGACCGTGCTTGTTGTCGATGTGCCTCCGGGCGGTTCGACAGGCTGGCACAGCCATCCGGTTCCGGTTTACGCCTACATGCTCGAGGGCGTGCTCGCCGTCGAGATGGAGAACGGAAAAACCTTCGAGTTCCGCAAGGGCGACGCCATTATAGAGGTCGTCAACACTGCACACAACGGCTACAACCCCGGCAGGGAAAAGGCAAGCCTCGTGGTGTTCTACACCGGAGCTGCCGGCGTGCCGAACGTGGTCAAGGAGGCTCCGGCAGTGGCTCCGGCGGCCATGCCCTGAGCTGTTCGACGTTTGTGTCGGGGGGTTTTCATGTCATGAACAGCGTCGGATGCTCTTCAGCCAGTTCCCTGATGATGCCCTCCGATTCCGATACGGACAGTTGCCGCTCTCCTTTCTTTGCTTCGGCCTCCCGGACTGGGCCGCTCTCCCGAATATTGTCCTGAGATCTCCGGGATGCGGCGTTTCCGGGCAGATTCCTCAGCCACAGTGAAACCATCCGCACAAGTGTGCTGATCCCGCTTTCCGGTAGTGCATGCCTGCATGCCTTTTTCGGAGATGGGAGCTGCTGAAAAACAGCACCGGATTTCCGCAGTGTTTTTGTCATAAGAAAACATAAAGGGTTGTCGGGCCGGACCATATCAGGCCCTCTCCCAATATCGTACATGCAGGCCGTTCCGGAAATCCCTCGAAAGCGGTATTCTCCGTACCGCGTACATGTTATAACCCGCACCACCCGCCAGTTTCCGGCCCATTGCGGCTCCGCAGCGCGGCTGATTCCCGTAAGTTTCAGCAGTTCATGCCACAACAACGCCATTCCAGCCTCACAAGAAACGCAGCGCATGCCTTTTCAGGCTGAGAGCTGCGCGTCCGCCGCATCGTTTCTTCCGACAGCCAGCGGGAGCCATCCCCGGAGAGCGGCCCTTTTCGCAGGATTTGCTTTCGACGGGTCGTGTTATTGTTCGGCAAGTGCATAAAACCCCAGGGTATACCATGTTTGGGGTATTTATAGGGTATATGCTTGGTTCCGGCTCCCGATCGGCTTTAATTCACAATCGTTAATCGAAAACAACCATTGAACCACATGCATACACGACCAATCTACAATTCAAAATCCTGCGGCGGGTGTCCCTGGTGTCGCGCGTATCTGACAATGCGCTCCACGCCATAGCCGTTCCGGCCGCTGTTTCTGGGCTGGACGAACATGATTTGAACAATCAACAACAATACGTTACAAGGGGAATATGTCATGAAAAAAACACTATCGATTCTTGCGCTTCTGGTGCTGGCGTCCTACGCCCGTCCGGCAGCTGCGGAGCTTAAGTTTGGCGGCGATGCAAGCATTCGCCTGAGAGGCCAGTTCCAGGATAAGGGAGCGGACAACAACGAGGATGACCTGCTGTTCCAGTACAGGGTTCGCCTCAATGCATCCGCAGATCTCGGAAGCGGCTATGTTTTCAAGGCCGTCATCGGAAACGAAGCGCCTAACCTGAAATCGGACGGCACGGTGGCTCCGGGAGGCGGCGGCGGCTGGCAGACGGTGGGTTCGGCCAACACGGAGCGGTACACGCTCGGCGTCTATCAGTTCTATTTCGGCCGCAATCTCGAGGAGAGTCATTACTATGCCGGCCGTCTGCCTCTGAACAGCACGAACAACCCGGTGTTCGATCTTGCGCTCTATCCCTCCCAGCCGCTCGATCTGCCGGTCAATACGCTCAATAACGACCGTCTTTTCGGATTTACCTACGGCAGGAAAATCGGCCCGGGCGAGCTGAACGCGGTAGTCGGCGTTTTCGATAACGACTCCAAAGACGACAAGGCCGGCGAGGGCGACGGGCTGTTCAATGACGGCTATGTCCTCTCTCTTGCCTATAAAACCGCACTTGGCAGCGTGACCGTCGAGCCGCAGATATTTACCGCTCTGACCAACCACAGCGTTTTCAATCAGGACCTCTCGGCATTTGCCGGCAGCATCACTCCGGTCACGTTCGGAGCGAACGTATCGGTTCCCGCAGGAAAAGCAAAAATCGGCGTCAGTGCATTCTACACTTCCGCAGACGATACGACTCCGGGCAGCGGCGAGAGCGTCGATTACAGCGGTTACCTGTTCAGGCTCAAAGCCGAATCCGGGCCTTTCCTTGCCTGGTACGATTATAACCGGACTACCGATCGCTCCGGAACGGCAGACGTTGATTATACCAACCAGTTCGTATGGGCCCAGTACAAAATAAAGCTCTACGAGGCGGCTTCCGGAAGTTTCAGTCTGACTCCGACGCTTCGGTATCTGGCCTCGAAAAAGGATAATGGCACCGTCGAAACCGATACGAGCCGTCTGAGGACGGAGCTTTATGCCACGGTAACGTTCTGAGTCGTTTCCTCCGGTGATCCGGGCATCATGAAACATCCTTTTTCGGCAAAGGGGTTTTGTGTGTGTGTACCGAAAGCGTTTCATGCATGTCCGGATCATTTTTTGCATTTCGAAAAGGCGACGTGGGTGAGTGGTTGAAACCAGGGTCTGCAAAACCTTTTTCTCGCAAGTTCGAATCTTGCCGTCGCCGCACGGAACAACTCTTAATCGGTAAAAACAGCAGAGTCTTATGAGTGATTTGGAACTGGATGCGGTTGCCCTCGGCAAAGTCGGCATGATGCGCCAGACGCAGCCGGAGTTTTATGTGATGCGCCTGCACGCGGTTGCCGGCGACCTGACAGCGCGCCAGATACGCTGCATCGCGCGTGTTGCCGCCAGATACGGCAGGGGAAGTGTCCATCTTTCTACGAGGCAGGGAGTCGAGATTCACTATGTCCGCCAGGAGGATCTGGAAAAGGCGCGTCTCGAACTTCTTGAAGGCGGAGTGGAAATGGGCGCATGCGGACCGAGGGTCCGCCTGATTGTCGCCTGTCCGGGTAACGAAACCTGCCGTCAGGGGGTGATTGATACCAAAACCATGACAAAAACGCTCGACGAGCGCTACTTCAAGACGGAAACCCCCTCAAAGTTCAAGATGTCCGTTGCCGGCTGTTCGAACAACTGCAGCAAGGCTACCGAAAACGATATCGGCATCAGGGGCGCCATCGAGCCGGAGTGGGTTCCCGCTTCATGCAGCGATTGCGGTCTCTGCATGCCACTCTGTCCGGTCAGGGCCATTTCTCGAAGGGAGAGCGGCGGGAACCCGGAAACGCCATTCCGCTATGAGGCGGACGAAGCCTCATGCATCAATTGCTCGACCTGTACGTCGCTCTGTCCATCGGACGCCTGGCGGGTCGGGAAAAGAGGGTACCATGTCTATATCGGCGGTACCATGGGCAGGGTTCCCCGTTTCGCTTCTCTCCTGAAAAAATTCGTGACGGACGAGGAGGACGTGTACCGGCTCGTTGAAGAGGCAATAGCATTTTACCGGCAGCACGGCAATAAAAAAGAGCGGTTCGGGCATATGATCGACCGGATCGGGCTTGATACCGTCAGGGAGGTGATACTTGGGAGCGTTTGAGGTAAGCAGAAGCATCGATGTTCTGGGAGTGAGTTGCCCGCTGAATGCCATGCGGGTTAAAAACGCGCTTCTTTCCCTCGAGCCGGGCGAACTGATCGAGGTATTCATCGATGAGGGCGAGGCGGTCTTTCGTGTGGCCCGTACGCTCAAGGACGCCGGCAACAGGGTGGTGAAGGTTGAGCCCCGTCCGGGAGGATTGAGCATGATTGTTGAAAAAGGCGGAAAGCACGCATAATCGAAAAACCATGTATTCGACAGCAAAAAAGAGAGCCGAAGCGCTCAATGGAGAGTGGAGCGGACGAGACCCGGAGACGATTCTTTCGCTCGCCGGCAAACGGTTCTGCGCAGGGAGGATCGCACTTGCCTCGAGTTTCGGCGCCGAAGATCAGGTGCTCACCGACATGATCGTAAGAACCGTGCCTGAAATCGCCGTTTTTACGCTGGATACGGGTCGGCTGCATCAGGAAACCTACGATCTCCTCGACGCGACCCGGAATCGTTACGCGATCCCGATCGAAGTGCATTTTCCCGAAACGTCGGAGATGTTGGCAATGCAGACCCTGTTCGGGGCCAATCTTTTCTATGAAAGTGTGGAAATGCGCAGAAGGTGCTGTGAAACAAGAAAAGTGAGGCCTCTCGAAAAGAAACTCTCGAAACTCGACGCATGGATATGCGGCTTGAGGAAAGGGCAGTCGGTCACCCGGGATGCGGTAAGGACGGTTGAATGGGACGAACGGTTCGGTCTTTTCAAGATCAATCCTCTTGCGGAATTTTCCGAAGAGATGGTCTGGGCGTATATCCGGCGTTACGGGGTGCCTTACAACGCCCTGCACGACCGGGGATTCCCAAGTATCGGATGCGCACCCTGCACCAGGGCCGTCACTCCGGGAGAGGACATACGGGCTGGGCGCTGGTGGTGGGAGCTGCCGACGCATCGGGAGTGCGGACTGCACTCCGGAAAACCATAACGCTTTCATGAAAACGTATCACATGGATCATCTCGACAGACTTGAATCGCAAAGCATCTATATCCTGAGGGAGGCGTA
>NZ_JBAWHG010000029.1:0-6083 GCF_049593655.1 Chlorobium sp. | reverse complement strand
TCGGGACGCCCGAAAAGCCCGAACGCCTCCATGAACCCTGGGTCCTGCTTGCCGAGCAGCCTGCCTCGCCCCCTGATCTGCAGACCGGTGATATCGTGGATATCGTCGGAAAACTCGGATTTCGGATCGAACACGGCCACGCTGACATTGGGGTTCTGCTTGATGTTGCCGAGTTTCTGGCCAGGCTCTCCGGCCATGTAGAGGATAAAGCCTTTCGAGCGAAAAAGGATGGGCGTGGCTCTCGGTATTCTGTTGCGGCAGGTGGAGAGCACGCACAGCCGGCGCGAAGCAAGAAAAGCAAGGATGCGAGCCTCCAGCTCCTGCGGCGGAAGCGATCGAACCACGCGCCTGGTGAAAATTTCCGGAACCTCTGGCTTCCCCTGTTCGTTCATAATATCACCTCTCTCCTTCTGTTTTTTTTACCGGCAACCAATTTCCTTAAGTTCATCAAAATCTTCCCTTCTTCAGCATGTTCACCACAGGGCGGCATGGATATTTGAACATCCTCTCCTTTCGGCGTATCTTGAAATATGAAGTTCTTTGCAATAAACCGCAACAGGGAAAGAAGGGAGACAAAACCATGCAGAACAAAAGTCCGGAATTGATCGAAACCGCCAGAAAAAAGTTCGCACAATTCAGGGCGCTCTGCGCTGAACATGGCGAAGATGCTGCATGGGAAAGCATGCTCGAAGGGTTCCCCGAACTGCAGAGGCAGCGGATGGGCCCGTCATTGGCCTTGCCAACGCTTGCGGAAGGGTTCAGGGCTGCCATCCCTTTTTTCGCAGCGGTGGGCATGGAGATGGATGTGGTGGACATTTCGAACCGCGGCGTGGACGCCGTACTGGAGATCCAGCGCTTCTGCCCGTATCTGGATGTCTGCATGGAGTACGGCTTCGAAACACCCTGCCATGTGATCTGCGAAATGGATATGGAAGCTTCCCACAGGGCCTTCCCCGAAATGAAAGGTGAAATCCTTTGCCGGCAGGCCTTCGGCAGTCCGGTCTGCATTTTCAAGTACCAGCGCCCGGCGAAGGATGAGGCCGGTGGAGTTACAGCCAGTGCCTGCTCTTGAACAACAGGACGCCTGAGGTCGAAAGCAGAAAGGAAAACAGGAGAATGAACCAGAACCCGAGTGGCGAACTTTCAAACGAATTGGGAACGTTCATTCCGTAAAGGCTCGCAATGAGCGTCGGGATCATCAGAATGATGGAAATGGAGGTCAGACGTTTCATGACGACATTGAGGTTGTTCGATATCACGGAAGCGTAGGCGTCCATCATGCCGCTGAGAATATCGCTGTAAATGTGGCTTATCTCCTGTGCCTGCTTCAGCTCGACCTCGACATCGTCGATCAGATCTAGGTCGAAATCCACTTTTTTGTGCTTAAGGTTCTTCAGCTTGTGCAGCAGGATATCGTTCGCCTTGAGAGAGGTCATGAAATAAACGAGACACTTTTCGATTTTCAGAAGCGTCTGCAGGTCTTCGTTTTTAATGGATTTCTCGAGCTTGCTTTCCGCGTTTTTTATCTGCAGGTTTATCTGTTTCAGATACTTCAGGAACCAGATGCTCGAAGAGAGAAGCAATTTCAGGAGTAAATCGAAATTGTTCTCGATGATGATGCTTTTCCGCCTTGAGTATTCGATGAAATCCTGTATGAGATCCGTTTTAAAAAAGCAGACCGACAGCATGACCTCATCGTTGAAAATCACGCCCAAAGGAACCGTCGTGAACGGCTGGTCGGGATCTCCGGTTTTATAGGGAATTCTCAGAAGCACGAAGAACCAGCCGTCTTCGACCTCAATACGCGGCCGCTCGTCCACATCTTCGATGTCCCCGTAAAAGGAGAAAGGCACCTGTAACGTATCCGTGATATACGCCTTATCCTCCCGGTCCGGACACTCCACATTTACCCAGCTCTTCGCTTCCCACTCCCGTATGCGTTCCAGCCCGTTACCATTTGCTGCATTTTTAAGAAACTCCCTCATTGTCCTGCACTGTTTAAACGTAAAAAAAACGATCCTGCATCAAGGGAAAACAGGGATGCCGGCATTATGATTTTGCCTTTTCAAAAGAGAGTCAATGCGAAGAGGCCCTGATGGAAAAACGCAAGCAAAGGAAGAAAATAATCCAATTATCCGAAAAATCGCATCGCGTTCATTTCTTTATAGACAGTCGAATTAGAGCCCGATGCGGGCGACACGGAAAGAACCCCGTCCGGCAGCCAAAACGGTGTCCGGTTTCAGTCGGCAATGCGTATGTCCGCCTCGGCCAAGCGCGGCACTCGAGAAAAAGGCTCGCTGCACAAACCGGCAAGGTTCTCCGGTTTCCCTGCGGGGGCAAAAAAAAAGCCGCCCTTTGCAGAGGCGGCTTTTTCAGGAATTGACGGAACTCCCTTATTTGGTCAGGGGCGTTTCAGAGTTCTTGTCGAGTTTGATGCCACAGTATCCCTCGACACCCATTTCAGGAACATCCAGGCCATCGAGCTCGTCTTCGGGCTTGACCCTGTTGCCGATGGTGAGATCGATCAGCTTGAAGACCACAAACCCGATAATACCCACATAAACAATGTTGGTCGCAACACCTATGAGTTCCGCGACAAACTGGCCGGGGTTGCCATAGAACAAACCGGCAACCGTTCCGGGCACGCCGTTCCAGCCGTCGCCGTAAGTACCGTCGGCAAACAGCCCGAGAGCGATGCACCCCCATGCTCCATTGACGCCGTGAACCGCAACGGCGCCGACCGGATCGTCAATCCTCAGAACCTTTTCAATGAAAAATGCGGCTTCAATCACCAGAACGCCTGAAATCAGGCCGATAAGGGCCGCCGCCTGCACGTTCACAAAAGCCGAAGGGGCCGTTATGGCAACCAGACCGGCAAGCAGACCGTTGATCATCATGGTGGGATCAGGCTTTTTCGTCTTGAAAAGCCACATATAGAGCATCGAGGATACCGCGCCTGTAGCGGAAGCGATCATGGTATTGACTGCAACCACACTGATGCGCAGGTCCGTTCCGGCAAGCGTCGAGCCGGGGTTGAAGCCGAACCATCCGAATGCGAGGATGAAGGCGCCGATAATGGCCATTGGGATGTTATGGCCCGGGATGGCGTTCGGTGAACCGTCCTTGTTGTACTTGCCGATTCTGGGTCCGATGATGATAGCTCCGACAAGGGCAAGAACGCCACCGGTCATGTGTACAACCGAAGATCCGGCAAAATCGACATGGCCGTGACCGAGGCCGAACTCCTTGCCGAGGGTCGCAAGCCAGCCGCCTCCCCATACCCAGTTGCCGTAGAGAGGATAGATGATGGTGCCGAGGACCAGGCCATAAACCACGAAAGCCGAGAATTTCCAGCGCTCGGCCATCGATCCGGTCGGAATGGTTGCCGTCGTATCCATAAATACCATCTGAAAGAGAAAGAGCGTAAAGACGCCGACGTCATAGACGTTGTTCAGAAAGAAGCCTTTTGTGCCGAACAGCCCGAAGGTGTGGCCGAAAAGACTCAGTGCGAACTCCTGGTTCAGTCCCTCGTAACCCCCAAGAAGCCCAAGGGTACCGACACCGCCGAACATGAGAGCGAAACCGCTGATGAAAAACCCGAGCATGCCGATAGGGTAGATCATCATGTTCATGGACATCGTGTGGGCGGCATTCTTCGCCCGTGTGAGTCCGGATTCGACCATGGCAAACCCTGCCTGCATGAACATGACCAGAAAGCCGGTGAGCAGCACCCATACCATGTTGATTGCCACCTTGTTCTTGCCTATCTGGTCGGTTATCTCCGTTGCGGTGGGAGAGCCGGCGGTTGCCGCCGTGATGTCAGCAGTCGTTCCGGCATGAAGGCCTGCCGGGTCAGGGGTAGTATAGGCAAAAAGATCTCCGCCAAGGGCAAAGCCCATAACCAGAAAAATCCCTGCCAGGATAAATATCAGTTTTTTTGACATGGTTAATTGTTTCTTGCTGATTTGTTGAAACCGCTTTTTTTGAAAATCCTAATCCCTGTTGTAGAGTGATTCGTCGCCACTTTCGCCGGTACGTATCCTGTAGGACAGCTCGACATCGGTAACGAATATCTTGCCGTCTCCCACTTCGCCCGTTCTGGCCGCATTCAGAAGACAATCGATGGTTTTCTGAAGATTGATGTCGCGAACGACGATCGACAGACTGCGACGGGAGATATACGAGGTATCCCTCACCGTCCCCCGGTAGATCTCCGTCTTGTGTTTTGTGTCGTTACCCTGACCGGTAACGTCCCACCAGGTGAAGAAATCGATATCGATTTCATGAAGAGCTTTTTTGACATCCTCATACTTGTTTGTCCTGATGATGGCTTCAATTTTTTTCATGGCTTTTTAGATTGCTGTTCGTTACATCGGAAAAACTGTTGTAATTCCTTTTAAAAAATACGGTTACTCGGCAGACTCCCCGCCGGATGCCTCCTGCGTTTTTTTTATTAATGCTTGCCTGAAAAATCCTGTTCATATTAGGCAATATGCATAAAATAGATAATTTTTTTAGGCTTAAAATAATTTTAACCAAATAAAAGATAAATCAACCGGAAAGACGAACACCCGCATGGCAAGACCGGGACATTCGGCTTTTCCGGCAGGAACACAGGCCGGAATGGCCGTTCCCTGCCCGGAGCATCGGTGAAAGAGACCTTGCCGCCGCACCTCGAGTTCAGGTCGGCGGGGTTATGACTGTGGCTGTGGGGGAATTGATGCAGACTCATCTTTACGGGCAGGCACGAAGGGAAAACGCCTCTCTCGCCAGACCCCATCCGGCAGCCCGGTCTGCACCGTTCAGACACGCATGCCCGGCAAAAACGGATGCGGAAACCGGCAAACAGGCGGCGGCTGAAACATAAAATCCGGTTCTATCGGCAGGAAAATCCATTCCTTTGCTTTATTTTTCATTGTCTTTTTCTTTCGGGATCCTGCCGAACCGCAACCGTTGTCACGGCAAGACCCCATGAGTGGTTTCAAATGAGAGCCCACTGCAGTTTTTTTTTCGGCATTGACCGACATATGGTGGAAGATGGTTTATTCCCTCCGGAGGGGATTATGCGTGACGATGGTATTGGCTGAAGCGGATGACGATATTCATGAAAGTTCAGAAAGAGAAGCGGGATAATTGCCGGCGGATTTCCGATTCCTTATTCACTCAAGTTGTAAAACAAGACTTATCATGCCACGTTACACGCCTGAACAGCTTGCCAAGCGCAACGCATCCGTATGGACCGAAATCCAGATCCTGCTGGCGCCGGTGCAGTTCGTCATCTTTCTGACCGGTATCGGTCTGAACGCCCTGTATGCCAGCAATCCCGCCTCCATCGATTTCTTCTGGATCAGCGTGGCCATTCTCTTCAAGACGCTCTTTTTTGTCATACTCTTCATCACCGGCATGTTCTTCGAGAAGGATCTTTTCGGCAAATGGGTCTTTTCGAAAGAGTTTTTCTGGGAGGATGTAGGCAGCTCGGTTGCAACCTTCTTTCATTTCCTCTACTTCGTTCTCGCCTGGAAGGGCTATGCCGACAGCACCCTGGTGGTCTGGGCCACCGTGGCCTATTCGAGTTACATCATCAACGCCGTACAGTATCTGGTAAGAATCTGGCTCGAGAAAAGTCACGAGCGGAAAATGAAACTGCAGGCCGAAGCCTGAGCCGGTCAGGTTTGATCAAATCACTCTAACACTCTACGGCATCATGAACCAAAGCTTCGCAAAACTCTGGAACATCACCTTTCTGGTGGTAGGACCCCTGTGGGCGCTGTTTGTCTGGATGGTATGGACGTCAGGACAGCTGAGAACGCCGCAACAGGAAATACTGTTCTTCAGCGTGGTCATACCCGGCTTCATCCTGATCTACCTCTCGGGGTTCCTTATCGCAAAACGTCACGCAAGAAAACAGGGCCCGGCTTCTTCCTGAAACCGGCAACCGTTCAGTTGCGCGGTTCGAGCACCCTGCCCTTCTCGCAGGCAACCTCTCCGGCAAGGCGGCCTGCCTTCAGGCGCTTTTTCGGCCCCGATGCGCTTTCAAGATCAAGATAGAGTACCGGGCGATCGGGCTTTATGAGATGCCGCAC
>NZ_JBAWHG010000028.1:0-35490 GCF_049593655.1 Chlorobium sp. | reverse complement strand
GATCATCGAAGCGGCGCGGCACGGAGTCGGCGAGGTCGGAGACGGCAAGATATTCATCACGCCTCTCGAAGAGTGCATCAGAATCCGTACCCGCGAGAAAGGCGGCAAGGCTATCTGACGGCACAGCAGAACAGGATTTTTTTCGCACAGACAACAACAGACAAAACAACATCACAACAACAGAAACAGGAGTACATCAATGAAGAAAACTGCAAAACTCGCAACCCTTGCCATAGCCCTCTTTGCAGGACTGGGCAGCACTGCACAGGCTGAAGGATTCAAGATCGGCGCCGACGTTGTCAGCAGCTATGTCTGGAGGGGAACCGATCTGGGCGACTCGCCTGCGATCCAGCCTGCACTCTCCTACACCTTCCCCGGCATCGGTGTCGTGGTAGGCGCATGGGGTTCATATGCGATAGCGGAAGACGATGATTACAGGTACAAGGAAGTCGATCTGTACGTCACCGTACCGGTAGGTCCGTTCAGCCTGACCCTGACCGATTACTATGTACCGGTTGATGACAATTCCGACAGCTTCGACTTCTCCGATGACGGTCCGAATATCCTCGAAGCAAGCATCGGCTACACGTACAAAAACCTCGGCCTGCTTGCCGCCATCAATATCGCAGGTGCCGATACCGACAATGCGAAATACTGCGAGGCAAACTACAAGTTCTATGACAAGGACGGCTTCACGGCAAAAGCCGTTGTTGGCGCAGGCGACGAAACCTACGTTGAGGGCGACAACGACAACTTTAGTGTTGTCAACACCGGCATATCGGTTTCCAAAGACCGCTACACCGCGTCATACATCTACAATCCGGACAGCGAAAAGTCGCACCTCGTCTTCATGGCATCGTTCTGAGTCGTAGTCGTATAACCTGTTCTTTTCTCCGTGTGTGTGTAACAGCAAAGGAGCCTGAAAAGGCTCCTTTCTGTTTTTGTGTTCCTGAGGCTGTCGCATTGCCTCAAATGGCCTTTTCGTAGATCACGTACTCCTTGTACGGCTTTCCGCCTATTACCTTCGCCAGTTTGCTCATCGCCTCGTTGGACTTCAGCACCCAGCTCATTTCGCTGGCAAACACACCGTGCCGGCCTCCGTAATCGGCGATATGGGTGTTGAGAATGCTGTCGATTCCCTTGTTGCGGTATTCGGGGAGGACGCCCATGGTTATGGTTCTGACCGTTCTGATGTTGCGGCTGTACCAGAGGTATTTGATGAAACCGGACAATGAAAAAGGATTGCCGTTGACATGCTTCAGCGCCTGGTTGATGTCGGGAAGCGAAAGTGAAAAACCGATTGTTCGCCTGTCGCGGTCCTCGACAAAGTAGATATAGTGCGGGTTGGCAATAGGCTTGAGACTTTTTGCCATGAAATCGAACTCACGGTCGGTCATGGGCACGAATCCCCAGTTTTTCTCCCATGCCCTGTTGTAGATATCCCTGACCCGTTCGATCTCCCGGTCGAAATCCTTCATGTTCATGATCCGGATGGAGAGACCCTCACGTTTCATGACATGTGCGGCAATCTTTCTGAGCCGCTGGATGTCGATAATCGACTGGTCGATATACCAGGCCAGCAGTTCCTGACCGGTATGGTGCCCTGACTTCAGCACGAGATCGTTGTAGTAGGGTGGATTATAGAGCATGAGAAACACCGGAGCGCTGTCGAACCCTCTGACAAGCATGCCGCACTGATCGTTCATCGAGGGACTGACCGGACCGCGCATGGTATCGAGCCCTTTCTTTTTCAGCCAACCGGCAGCGGCGCTGAACAGCGCATCGGCAACCTGCTGGTCGTTGAAACACTCGAAAAAGCCCCAGAACCCGACACGGTCCTGGTGCACTTCATTGTGGCGACGATTCTCGATCGCCGCTATCGTTCCTGAAAGCTTTCCGTCCTTCCAGGCCGTGAACATGGCGAGATCGGCATGATCGTAAAGCGGAAACACCTCCCTGTCGAGGGTTTTCATGTAATCGTCGATGACCGGCGGGACCCAGTACCGGTTCAGTTCGGGATCGTTACGGTAGACCTGCCAGGCGAAGGAGATGAACTGCTTTCGCTCTTTTCTGGTGCTGACCTGCCTGATTTCAATAGTCATGGTGCTGAGGGGTGCGGTTAGAGAAAAAAAATCCCCCTCGAAAGGGGGATATGCAAGCGGAACGCGATCTTTATTTAAAGGCCTCTCCAGGCTGGACACCGGCGGCTTTCAGGATTTTGGCCAGCGGACAGAATCCGGTGAAGGCGGCCTGAAAAAGATTGAGACCCACAAAGCCGGTAAACCATAGCCAGTTCTGATGGTGATAGACGGAAAGCAGGACGCTGACAAGCACAAAACAGCCGGCGACAGCAAAAACAAGACGATCGATATTCATGGTTCTTCAGGATTACTGGTTATGGAGGTTATACTTCTTTTGAAATCAGTCCGCCCATGATTTCGGCTCCTTCGTGAAGCATCCGGGCCGTCTCCTCCCAGGAGATGCACTCATCGGTTATCGAAACACCGTAGCGGAGCTTTTCAGGATCTTCCGGAAACGGCTGATTACCCGAACAGAGATTGCTCTCGATCATGACTCCGGCGATGCTCCTGTTCCCTGCTGCTTTCTGCCCGAGAATATCCTCCCATACTTTCAGCTGCTGTGCATGCTTCTTGCCGGAATTCGCATGGCTGCAGTCCACAAGAAGGGTCTGCGGAAGACCGGCCTTTTCAAGCAGCAGTCTGGCGCCGGCAATACTTTGGGCATCGTAGTTCGGAACAGGCCCCCCCCTGAGCACAAGATGTCCGCATGGGTTCCCTTTGGTGGTTATCACACTGCTGAAACCATCCTGGTCGATACCCAGAAAACTGTGCGGATGCATGGCTGAACAGATGGCATCGACGGCTACGCCGAGACGACCGTCCGTGGAGTTCTTGAACCCTACCGGCATGGAGAGACCGCTGGCCATCTGTCGGTGCGTCTGTGATTCGATGGTTCTTGCCCCTATCGCCGCCCAGCTCACCACATCGGCGACATACTGGGGCGTAATGGGATCGAGAAACTCGGTTGCCGCAGGAAGACCCATGGCGTTGATATCGATAAGAAGCTTTCGTGCGTAATAGAGGCCGTGCTCGATATCGTACGAATCATCAAGATGGGGATCGTTGATGAAACCTTTCCAGCCGACCGTTGTTCGCGGCTTTTCAAAATAAACCCGCATCATGATGCAAAGCTCGTTCTGCAGCTCCTCCCTGATACCGGCAAGCTTCTCTGCATAGTCCAGAGCCGCATCCACACTGTGGATCGAACAGGGACCGACGATAACCAGAAGACGCCCGTCGGTACCGTTCAATATATGTTCAACCTCATGCCTGCCCTTACAAACCGTCGAAGCAATATGATCGTCAACCGGCAGCTGCTTCTTGAGCGCCCTCGGAGAAGGAAGCCGTTTGATCGTTGAGACTCTTAAATCGTGTAACTGTTCCATCCGTAATACCGCAAAAATCTTTTTTCTGTAATTTTATAGCTTTGGAAGATAAAAAAAACCCGAATATATAATCAGTAAATGCACCAATAAATTCCAGCCCCTCCGGGAGGTCCCGGCAAGGCATGAGGAAAAGCCTTCCGGCGGCCGTTCCAACCGTTCGAGGGCGATTTCCTTCGCCGCATACCTGCAAAAAAACATATATTGACAAAAAAAGGGATCCATTTGTGGATGCCTGTGTAAAACAATAGAAAACAGTCTCTTACAGAGTTCCGTGAAATCTCAATCAGAAACAAGATGAAAGTACTGATCACTGACGGTGTTGACCGGCAATGCGCCGAAATCCTTGAACGAAACGGTTTTGATGTTACCGAAAAACCGAAAATCAGCAAGGAAGAACTTAAGGAGATCATCGGCGAGTTCGACAAGCTCATCGTCAGAAGCGCCACAAAGGTGACATCGGAAATCATCGAATGCGGCAAAAACCTGAAACTGATAGGGAGAGCCGGCGCCGGAGTCGACAATATCGACATCGCAGCCGCCACCCGCCATGGAATCATCGTCATGAACACTCCCGGCGGCAACACCGTATCGGCGGCGGAACACGCCTGCGGCATGCTCATGGCGGCTGCGCGCATGATTCCCCAGGCTACTGCGGAGCTCAAGGCGGGGCTCTGGAACAAGAAAAAGTTCACCGGCATCGAACTCGAGGGTAAAACCATCTCCATCATCGGTCTTGGCAAGATCGGGCGCGAAGTGGCATCCCGCATGCAGGCATTCGGCATGAAAACCATTGCCTACGACCCCATGATCCCCGACGAATACGCCGCACATCTGAATATCGAGCTGCTGCCCCTGCATGAGAACTTCAGCCGGGCGGACGTCATCACCATCCACTCGTCACTGAACGAATCGACCCGGAACCTGATCTCCAACGAAACTTTCGCCCTGATGAAAGACGGTGTGATCATCGTCAACTGTGCCAGAGGCGGCATCGTCAACGAAAAAGACCTTGCCGACGCCATATCCTCGGGAAAGGTAGCGGCTGCAGCTCTCGACGTCTTCGAATCCGAACCGGTCAATCCGGACAACCCCCTGCTCAGGCTCGAACGAGTTATCGTCACACCGCACATCGCCGCATCGACCAACGAGGCACAGCAGAAAGTAGCCGTCCAGATCGCCGAACAGATTGTCGAATGGAAACAGAAAGGCAAGCTTGAAGGCGCGGTAAACGCATCGGCGGTCGAACTTGCGCAGGCGCCCGGCGTAGGCGCGTATCTTACGCTGGCCGAAAAACTGGGATCAACGCTTGCCCAGATCACGCCGCTCGAAGCCCACACCATGACCATAAGAACATCAGGAGAATATCTCCAGAAGTACAGCGAAGTCATTGCCGCCGCTGCACTCAAGGGATTTCTCGACGTGCGTCAGTCAAACGACACGAATTATATCAATGTCTTCACCATGGCTGCCGAAATGGGCATTACCCTCGAACAGAAATTCGAGAAGGAAAATCCCGATTACACCAATCTGATCCGGGTGGAACTTGAAAACGGAACGAAAAAACGCATGATCGGCGGCACCGTGTTCGGCGACAAGGCGATCAGGATCGTCATGATCGACCAGTTCCTTGTGGAGTTCAAACCGGAAGGCACGATCATCATCTACAACAATATCGACAAGCCTGGCGTCATTGCCAATGTAACCCAGCACCTGTTGCAGCACAACCTCAACGTCGCCTACGTCGCGCTTTCCAGGGACGAGGAAAAACGGCTCGCCATGACCGCCATCGTCGTCGACGGCAACGTCGAAGAATCCCTGCTCAATGAAATCAAACAGGTTGATGGCGTCTCCGATGCCGCCGTCATCTCGATCTGAAGGATTGCATCCGTCCGGAAAAACACAAACAGAAAAACCTGCCGTAAAAGGCAGGTTTTTCTGTTTGTACCGGGGTACTGTAAAAAGAAAAGGAACTACTGCTGTTTGGCAAAATCGATATTGAGCCATTTATCCTCGAACGAAGCGCCTGTGGATTCCATGCCGGCAAGGAAAATCGGCAGGGAGACGATTTTCTGGTAATCGCCGATACGGATGGTGAGATCGTCGCCCATTTTGAGAATCTTTGGTTCCATGCCCATGTTTTCCATGAACGGCAACCGCACACGAACCTTGTAGTGCCCGTCAGACACCTTGGTGATATTGATTGGATCCTCCTTGAAGAAAATGTCAAGGGGATTCTTGTCCGGATAGACCTTTGCACCGACCTTGCGAAGCATCTCGAGACCGACAACCTCGTTCTCGAACAACGGAACCTCCGAAATGGGAATGGGGGCGAAAGAATCCTGGATCTGCTCGATATACTTCTGCTGAATCCCGCGCCATCTCTGGAAATAGGGATCGCTGCTCTGGTCGGGCATGACCCTGTTGATGGTAATGCTGTCAACGGTGATACCGTAGAGGTTGAGATAGGTCAGGGCGCGCATCGACTCCTTGATGACCATCTTCTCGGGGTTCATGACCAGACGCACCGTCGATTTCGTACCGTCGGCAAGCAGATCGATGATCCCTTCGGTTGAAGAGAAGAGATTGTCGACTTTTTCGTATACCTCCTCAGGAGCCACAAAGTCGTCGATTTTCCTGATCTTTTTCGAAAGCGGTCTGATAACCGGCTTGACCATATATTTCTCGACATTGCGGATGAACTTGATGAACCATCCGAATGTTTCAGGCAGCGAAAGCAGGCGAAGGGTTTCGCCGGTAGGAGCACAGTCGACAACGAGCAGATCGTAGTCTTTCTGTTCCTCGTTGTAACGCTTGATGTAGGAGAGCGAGAAAAGCTCTTCCATACCGGGAAGCACACCCATCTCTTCGGCGTAGACGCCTTCAATACCGCGCGATGCCATCAGATGGGCAAAATGCTCCCTGACGACGTCCCAGTTCAGATTGAGATCGCCGAAAACGCTGACTTCCTGCGCCCAGAGATTTTCGGCAACCTTTACAGGAGACGGGCCTAACTGAACATCAAGCGAGTCGCCCAGGCTGTGAGCCGGATCGGTAGACATGATAAGGGTTTTGTACCCCATGTCCGCAGCTTTGAGTGCCGTGGCTGCAGCGACAGAGGTTTTGCCGACGCCCCCCTTTCCGGTAAAAATGATATTACGCATACGTTTTTTTTATTCTCATTTAGGATTGACAAAGCAATTCCGACAAACCACCCTTTTCCCTCAGTTAAGCAACCCGAAAAGGCTTAAGATAACAAAATTCTTGTTTAAAGGAACATGAGACCGGAACAATTAACACCCCGAAAAAAATGCCGCGGCAAAGCAGAAATACCGGCCGGCCGCAGGGCAGAAAACTCTCAGCGGGAAGCCACCTTGAGCCTCTGGCCGGGCTGGATGGCTCTCTTTTTTCCGATATCGTTCCATTCCGCAAGGTCACCCACGCTGACGCCGTAACGATCGGCAATGGAGGAGAGCGTATCGCCCTTCCTGACCTTGTGGTATTTTTCCTTCACCGGAGTCGCTCTCCGGGATGATGATTTTTCCGCAGAGGAACCGCTGACCTTGAGCTTCTGGCCCGGAACGATATGCATAGTGCCCTTCAGTCCGTTGAAGGCCGCGATATCCTCTACACTCACCCCGTACTGACGGGCAATCGAGGCTACCGTCTCTCCCCGTTCAACCCGGTGCATCTCGATTTTCTTCGTCTTCCGTTCCGGCTTCCTGACAGGCGACGGCTCTTTGGCGGCAACAGGCGCGGAAAGGGATGATGGCGCCGGCGCAGCGGGAACGGGAATCTGAATCGGAGCCTGTAACTGGACCATGGCCGGTGCAGCAACAGGGGCCGGAACCGTCTTTTCAGCACCACCGTTTCCGGCAAAAACGACAAGCTGCTGGCCGGAAACAAGAACCGTGCTTTTCAGGTTGTTCCAGCGCACGATTTCACTTGGTTCACAACGGTAAAAACGGGCAATCATGCCGATATCCTGGCCCGGACGGACAAAGTGCACCTTGCGTACCTGACCATCCGGCGTTGCCTGGCTCACAACCGGCTGCGAGGAAGCCTCGAAACTCTGCAGTCTGGCAAGCAGCTGTTCCCGTTCGAGGACGCGTTTCGACTTGTACGCATAGATCTCCTTTTCACGACGCTGGAACTGGGAGACAAATCTCCGGGGAAGCCTGATCACGTTCGGCGTGTAATCGGCAGCGGGTATGATGCCGAGCTTGTACTGGGGATTGAGAAACTCCAGGTCCTGCATGGAGACGCCGATCGTCTCGTTGATCTGTTCGAAAGAGAGCATCTTCGACACCCTGAGCGTATCGATATCCTGATAGAGATATCCTGGTTCGACCGGACGGATATTATGTTCCCTGTAATAATTCATGATATAGTTCACCGCAATGAACGCAGGGACATAGCCGCGGGTCTCCGCCGGAAGATAGTCCCAGATGGCCCAGTAGTCTTTTGTACCGCCCGCCCGCCTTATCGCCTTGTTGACATTTCCGGGTCCGGAGTTGTATGCTGCAAGGGCAAGGAACCAGTCTCCGTATATTTTATAGAGATCGCGAAGATGTCTGCTGGCCGCAAGGGTTGCCTTGTAGGGGTCGTAACGGTCTTCGACAAACGACGACGACTCCAGTCCGTACATCTTGCCGGTTCCGTACATGAACTGCCACAATCCTTTCGCCCCCGCGCGGGAAACCGCCGTCGGGTTCAGGGCGGACTCGACTATGGCGAGGTACTTCATTTCCAGCGGGATGTTGTACTTGTCGAGATGCTCTTCGAAAAGGGGAAAATACAGTTTGGAAAGGCCGAGAATCTTGGCTGTGCTGTTACGCTTGTCAACGGCATAAACCCTGATGAACCCCCTGACGTGTTCGTTGTAGACAAGATTGAAGGGTGTTTTACGGTCAAGGGCGGCTATTCGGGAGGCATAGACCGAATCGGTGAACTGAGGAACGAAGTTGGAGGTGAAACCGGCCCGGTCCTGTGTTTTCGACGACGAGGAAAAATACTCGTCCTTGAAATAGGTCGCATAGACAAGGCTGTCGAGAATTTCCGCTACCGATGATTTGTCGGAGCGTGAATCTCTGGCAAACGCCGGGTGAACGGAATTATTAATACAAAGCAGCAAAAAGAGAATCGTACATACTCTATGGAAAAGACTGATTTTCACAGGAAATCCGGTATTAGGGGGGGATTAGAAAAAATTCCATATCGGCATAAAAACTCTTCCGGGAGGAACCGCCGTACAACGGCGTCTGGCATTGAGAGGGCAAGGCAGACGGAGTGCGCAGCAGATCAACAGCTATTCCCTTAAATGGTAAACATAAAAACAGTTCATGATTATTACAATAACTATCGGGGTATTTATGACCAATCAGTAGGTTACGTCCCACAAAAAAAGTCCGTTAGGGGCTGCCGGAACCTGGGGCAGGCGATGTGGCATTCCGGACTCCAGAGCCGAGAGGAACTCCTCCGGAGAGACGCGCCCCCTGCCTGCCGCAATCATAACGCCGACCAGATATCGCACCATGGAACGCAGAAAACGGTTTGCCCTTATACGGAAAACCAGCGTACCGTTCTCCTGAAGCCATTCGCACGCCGTTATCCTGCACAAAAGACTCTCCCTGCCGGACGGCTCTCTGGAAAAAAACCGGAAATCATGAACACCGGGAAGGAAATCCGCGGCTCTCCGCATGGCCGAAAGATCGAGCACTCCGTTCGAACACCCGGTAAAACGGTTGCGCAGGGCGGAAGGGTGCTCGATCAGAAAATACCGGTACTCACGCTCTCTGGCGCTGAACCGCGCATGAAAACCGGGCACTGCCTCCTCGGGTCCGCCAACCCTTATTGCTGCAGGAAGCAGCGCATTGCATGCATGGGCCAACCGGGGCAGATCCATTGCAGAGCAGGTCGAAAAGTTCACCACCTGCAGCCGTGCGTGCACCCCCCTGTCGGTTCTTCCTGCCGCCATCAGCACGATGCGCTCCTGAAGAATCCTCGAAAGCACCCGTTCCAGCTCCCCCTGAACCGTAGGAATGCCTTCGGACTGGCGCTGCCAGCCGCAATAATCCGTTCCGTCATATTCGACATCAAGCCTTATGTTCTTCATAAAAGGGAAATCGCTATCTTAAGGGCGCCGCCTGTCGGGCATGGCCGCATAGGGAAAAATCATTACCGGGCGGCCTCCTGTTTTTTTTCACTAATCGGCAAGGGTTCTGAAAACCCTTGAAGGTAAAGATACTACTACCTGTGCAGAGTACCCATCTTGAAACACTCTTCGATCTCCTGCAGAAGCTCCCTCCCCTGCAGGAAAATCAGTTATACCATATTCCGCAACTCTGGACCGGCGACCAGGGGGGAAGCGTCGCCGTGCAGCCGGGACCGTTCTATGCCGGCATCATCGGGAAAATACTCGACCAGCGGAAAGTCTCTTCCCCCGTAACCGGAGCCGACCACCTGTGGAGCCGATCGGCCGTGGTCTATAACATGTTCGTCCGGCTGACCACGGCTTTCGATCACAACCGCGACCAGACGGTGAGCCCTGAACCGCTTGCCTGCGGTTTCAGGGAGACAGGCACACTCCTGAAAGCAATTGCACTGCTCCCCTATATCGGTTCGCTTGGAGCCAACACCGTGTATCTTCTTCCGGTGACCTCCATCGGCAGGGCGAACAGAAAAGGGAACCTCGGCTCGCCTTACGCCGTAAAGGATCCGATGGAAATCGATCCCATGCTCGATGAGCCCGCGCTCGGACTTACGGCGGATTTTCTTCTGAAGGCGTTTGTCGAAGCGGCGCACCTGCTGGGCATGAGGGTGGTCTTCGAATTCGTTTTCAGAACCGCAGCCATCGACAGCCGGTGGGTGAAAAGCCATCCCTCATGGTTTTACTGGCTCTCCGGAACCGCAGACGAAAACAGCTACGGTCCCCCGGTGTTCGACACCGACACCCTGAACTCCATTTATGAAAAGGTTGACAAGCATGACCTGTGTAACCTTCCGGCGCCATCGCCCGGGTACACCGGAATGTTCGTCGCTCCCCCGGTATCCGTCGCAGAGCGGAACACCGGGATCGAGGGCACCGGCGAAAACGGGGAGCCCTGCCATGTCGCCAGCGCGTTTTCAGACTGGCCGCCCGACGACCGGCAGCCCCCATGGACCGATGTCACCTATCTGAAAATGCACAACCATCCGGACTTCAACTACATCGCCTACAACACCATCCGGATGTACGACACGGCACTCGACGACCCCGCAACGTTCAATCGTGAGCTTTGGGACGCCGTTCTTTCGATCATTCCCGGCTATCAGGAAACCTACGGCATCGACGGAGCCATGATCGATATGGGCCATGCCCTGCCTGGCCAGCTCAAGAGGATGGTGGTGGACACCGCAAGAAAAAACCGGCCCGACTTCGCCTTCTGGGATGAAAACTTCGACCCCACACCCGAAGTGCGCGACGAAGGGTTCGATGCGGTATTCGGCTCTCTCCCCTTTGTCGTTCACGACACGGTGTTCATCAGGGGCCTCCTGAACTACCTCAATAAAACCGGTATCGCACTGCCCTTTTTCGGAACCGGTGAAAACCACAACACCCCGAGGGTTTGCCACCGCTGGCCAGGCATGCAAACCGGCCGGAACCGTGCGGTTTTCGTCTTCACGCTCAGCATAATCCTCCCCTCCATACCGTTTCTCCACTCAGGCATGGAAATCTGCGAATGGCACCCGGTAAACCTCGGCCTGAATTTCGAGGAGAGCGACCGGACACGCTTCCCGGCTGAAAAACTGCCGCTTTTCAGCACGTTCAGCTTCGACTGGGAGAAAACCAACAACATCGATCCGCTCAACCGGTATATCAGGAGCGTGCTCGCAATCCGCAGCCGGTATGCGGAACTCATAGCTTGCGGCGACAAAGGATCGATCGTTCTCCCTTATGTCACCGAACCTGACCTGTTCGCGGTGCTGCGCAAAAACGGAAGGCAATCGCTGCTCTTCATCGGCAACAGCAACGGCGAGGAGTCGAAAACCGGCACCATCGAATTCGCGTTCGGCGACGAATCGCTCCTGGAGCTGATTACCGGCGAAAACCACAGGGTATCGGACCATAAACTCACCGTTTCCTGCAATCCCGGCCAATGCATGCTTTTTGAACTCCCCCAACAGAATTGAAACACGAATTCATTATCTTTGAACTTTTATCGTCAACCCTGAAAAACAGTTACCATCATGTCAATTCTCGTCGTCGGATCCCTTGCATTTGATGATATCGAAACCCCTTTCGGCAACTCCCCCGACACCCTGGGAGGATCATCAACCTACATCGCTCTTTCGGCAAGCTACTTCACCGACGACATCAATATGGTGGGCGTAGTCGGTGCCGATTTCACCGATGAGCACTTCGGGCTGCTCCACGCCAGAAACATCGACACCAAAGGCATCCAGAAGGTCGATAACGGCAAAACCTTCCGCTGGGCCGGCCGCTACCACTACGACATGAACACCCGCGACACACTCGATACCCAGCTGAACGTCTTCGCCGATTTCGATCCCCATGTGCCGGAACAGTACCGGAAATCGGAGTTCGTGTGCCTCGGCAACATCGACCCGGAACTGCAGGTCAAGGTGCTCGACCAGATCACGGCTCCCAAAATGGTCATCTGCGACACCATGAACTTCTGGATCGAGGGCAAGCCTGAAGAACTGAAAAAAACCCTCGAACGCGTCGACATTTTCATCATCAACGACAGCGAGGCCCGCATTCTCAGCGGCGATCCGAATCTCGTGAAATCGGCAAGAATCATCCGCGCCATGGGCCCGAAAATCCTGATCATCAAAAAAGGCGAACACGGCGCCCTGCTCTTTACCGACAACGGCATATTCGTGGCTCCGGCATACCCGCTCGAGTCCATCTACGATCCGACCGGAGCCGGCGACACCTTTGCCGGGGGCTTTATCGGCCACCTTTCACGCTGCGGAACCGTCAACGACCTCGAACTGCGCAAGGGAGTGCTCTACGGAAGCGCCATGGCCAGCTTCTGCGTCGAAAAATTCGGAACAGACCGCATTGCCTCTCTCGACCTTCTGGAAATCGAGGACCGCTATCAGAGCTTTCTCGATCTTTCGAGAACCGAGGGGTAACGCGTCTTCCGGGAACCGATGTCAACAGCGGGCGACAGGCGTCTGTGCCGCTCCTGCAGAATATAACCGCCGAAAACACCTATGGAACAGTTCACCGTTCTCGACTATGCGTTCATTGCAGGCTATCTGATCCTGACGCTGGCAATCGGCCTGATGTTTTCATCGCGAGCCTCGGAAAATGTCGGAGAGTTCTTCCTCTCCGGCCGCAAGCTTCCCTGGTGGCTCGCCGGAACGGGTATGGTTGCAACCACGTTTGCCGCCGATACCCCTCTGGCCGTGGCCGGGTTCGTCGCGAAAAACGGCATTGCCGGCAACTGGGTATGGTGGACCTTCGTCTCTGGCGGCATGCTGACGGTCTTTTTCTTCGCCCGTCTCTGGCGGCGCGCCAACATCATGACCGACCTTGAATTCATCGAGCTGCGCTACAGCGGAAAAGCCGCGGCATTTCTGAGAGGGTTCAAGGCTGTCTATTTCGGCCTTTTCATCAATGCGGTCATCATCGGCTGGGTCAACCTCGCCATGTTCAAGATCATCCGCATCATGATGCCCGAACTGAACCCCGAGCTCACCATCGTGGTGCTTGTAATCCTGACCACCGTCTATTCGGGACTTTCCGGTCTCTGGGGGGTCTCGGTCACCGATGCCATACAGTTTCTCATCGCCATGACGGGCTGCATCATTCTGGCGGTTCTGGCCATGCAGCACCCCTCGGTCGCCGCAGCAGGAGGGCTGAAGGGAGCGCTGCCGGCCTGGATGTTCGATTTTTTCCCCTCCATCTCCCCGTCCGGCTCCTCCACTGTCGGGCAAGGGGCGTTCGCCCTGCCCTTCGCCTCTTTTGCCGCCATGGCCTTTGTCCAGTGGTGGGCTTCATGGTATCCGGGCGCGGAACCCGGAGGGGGCGGCTACATCGCCCAGCGCATGATGAGCGCAAAGGATGAAAAACATTCGCTCCTGGCCACCCTCTGGTTCACCATTGCCCATTACGCCGTAAGACCGTGGCCATGGATCGTAGTCGGACTGGTAAGCCTCGTCATGTTCCCCGACCTGCCGGCCGCCGAAAAGGAGGACGGATTTGTCCATGTGATGAAAGCCGTCCTTCCGCCCGGTCTGAAAGGGCTGCTCGTAGCGGCATTTCTGGCCGCTTACATGTCGACGCTCTCCACTCACCTGAACTGGGGCACCAGCTACCTCATCAACGACTTCTACAAGCGCTTCATCAGGCCGGAAGCCGATGCGAAACACTACGTCAGGGCATCGAAAGCCGTTACCGTCCTTACGGCGATCTTTGCGCTCTACATCACCTTCTTCGTGCTCGAAACCATAACCGGAGCGTGGGAGTTCATCATCCAGTGCGGAGCGGGAACCGGCTTTGTGCTCATCATGCGCTGGTTCTGGTGGCGCCTGAACGCATGGAGCGAAATCACCTCCATGGTTGCGCCCTTCGCCGCATACAGCTGGCTGCACTTCATGACCGGCATCACCTTTCCGCTCTCGATTTTCATCATCGTCCTCTTCACCATCACGGCAACGCTTCTTGTCACCTTTCTCACTCCTCCGACCGAAGAGGAAACCCTCCGTTCATTCTACCGCACCACAAGAGTCGGCGGAGTGTTCTGGAAAAAAATATCCGACACCATGCCGGAAGTGGAGTCCGATAAAGGCTTTCTGCTGCTTTTCGCCGACTGGTTCCTCGGCATCGTCCTGGTCTATTCGGCACTCTTCGGAACGGGTAAACTCATTTTCGGAGAGCCCCTGCCGGCAGCCCTCTACTTCCTTGCCGCTGCGGTATCCGGCTGGCTTATCTACAGCGACATGAACCGCAGAGGATGGAACAACCTGCAGTAACATGGCGATGGAAACACCCGTACTCATTCTGGCATCGCAGTCCCCGAGACGCAGGGAGCTGCTCTCACTGCTCGGCATGCGCTTCCGAACCCTCCCTGCCGATACCGACGAGAGGTTCGATCCATCGAAAACCATCGAGGAGAATGTTGCCGCCGTAGCGCAGGGGAAAGCCGAAGCGGCATGGAAAATGCTGCAGGATCCTCATGAACGGGTGGTGGTTATCGGAGCCGATACCGTTGTGGACCTGGATGGCGAGGTTCTCGGCAAACCGGACGGCTACAGGGAGGCCTTCGGCATGCTGCAGCGCCTGCAGAACAACACGCATAAGGTCCATACCGGCTTTGCGCTGCTCTCCTCATCGGTTTCCTGCAGCGAATGCGTCACCACCACGGTGGAATTCGAGCCGATGAACGACCGCGAAATCGCCCGGTATCTCGATCGGGTCAGGCCCTTCGACAAAGCCGGATCATACGGCATCCAGGACCCGCTCATGGCCTGTCACGTGCGGCGAATCGAGGGGTGCTACTACAATGTCGTCGGCCTGCCTGTTTCGCGCCTCTCTCTGGCCCTGAAGCGCGTTTTCCCTGAAATCTGAACCCGGAGGGGTACTGATGTCATCCGCTCAACCGCAAAAACCGGTACTGGTGATTCTCGGGCAGACGGCTTCCGGGAAAACAGCCCTTGCCCTGCAGGCCGCCCGACGGCTCGACGCCGAAATCATCTCCGCCGATTCCCGGCAGATCTACAGGGAGCTCACCATCGGTTCAGCAAAACCTCCCGAAGAGCTGCTGCACGAAATACCCCACCATTTCATCGATGAAAAAAACATCGGAGAGCCCTTTACGGCAGGTGAGTTTGCCGTTGAAGCGCACCGGAGAATCCTCGACATTCACGATCGGGGGAAACAGGCAATAGTCGCCGGAGGCTCGACGCTCTATATCGAGGGGCTCATCAGGGGCCTTGCCGACCTGCCTCCCGGAGATCCCGAAATCCGCAGAAAACTTGCCGGAGAACTTTCCGCTTCCGGCAGCGAAAAGCTCTTCGAACGGCTGAAAACACTTGACCCCGTTCAGGCTGCAACACTCGATGCCACCAAAACCCATCGGCTGATCCGCAGCCTTGAAATCATTGCGATCTCCGGACGCACCGTTACCGATCTGCAGCAATCCAGAAAAGTCCCGGATCTCACGTTCATCACCTGCGGGCTCTCTGTGCCGCGATCGACGCTCTATGAAAGAATCGACGGAAGGGTCGACGGGATGATCCGATCCGGCTTGATCGATGAAGCTGAATTATTGTATAAAAAGTATTATTCTCTCCTGAACGGGGAAAATGCCGGCGTCCTGAAAACGGTAGGTTATCAGGAACTTTTCGATTACTTTGAAGGCCGAACGACTCTCGAAAGCGCGGTTACGCTTATAAAACAGCACACCCGCAATTATGCAAAACGCCAGTTGACTTTTTTTAAAAATAGGCTTAATGTTAACTGGGTGGAGGCTTCCGGAGACCATGCGGCTATGGAGGCGCTGATCGAAACCTGCTGCAGGGCCATTGCAACACCATCCTGAACCGCCGCACCATGTCCGATTCAGCTGCAACGGTCCGTTCCCGGCTGAACCTGACCAATAGAGGCAGACAACTGCCCCGTCATTGATGAAGGTTGCAGAGAGAACCGCTCTCTTCAAGACCTAACCAGAAGTACTGCCATGAAAAACTCGGTATCGTCCCGCAAGGAGTTGACCATTCTGAAAATCGAGGAGGAAGTGTTCGATTTCCGGCACTCCGCCTGTTTCCGTCAAACCATCGAAGAACTCCTGCTGCACGAGAACAGCCGAAACCTCATCATCGACCTGTCGCAGGTCAAAGCCATCGACTCGAGCGGCATCAGTTCCATGCTCATCGCGCACCAGCTTTCGAACCAGAGTCAGGGACTTGCGATCTTCGTCTCGCTCTGCCAGCAGATCAAGGACCTTCTCAAGCTGACCAATCTCGACAAGCAGCTCTACATCTTCTCCTCCATCAACGAGGTCATGACCCTGATTGAACCGGCCATGAAAAACAAGCGCGGTGGCCGGGGCAAGGCGCATGTTCATGTCGACGAGGTGATCGACGACATCTGCGACGAGATAGTGCTGCTCGACGATGTCATCATTCCCGACGACTCCATCGAGGGGGAGCTTGCCGAAGAGGAGCATGATGGCACGGAGAGTGCGGAAACCGCCGAATGCGACCCCGACCAGGAAAGCTGCGGCACCCAGAAAAAACGGGGACGACCGAAAAAAAGCGATACCGCAGGGAAACCCAAACCAGGTAAAAAGAGCGCCGGCTGAACGCTTCCGGCACCGCCCACTCCTCTCCGGAACACCCGCTTCGTCAACCTCACCGCCGAGGCGGATCCGCCGTTTCTTCTCCTCTGCTCAGCGTGTGCGCAAGCGATCCAACAGGTAATGAACTTTTTCAGCGGCTTTATGAGTTAAAGCTGAAGTATGCCCGTTCGTCGCCCTTACTCCGTTCAACAGGGTAACTCGTTGCACTCATGGCGGAATCTTTTTACAGACGTAAACTCCGAAGCCTTCTGGAAAGTGCGGGCGTTCTTGTCGACGGCCCGAACCCCTGGGACATACGGGTACATGACGACCGCTTTTACAAAAGGGTACTGACCGAAGCCCATCTGGGAACTGGAGAGTCCTATATGGACGGCTGGTGGGATTGCGACGCACTCGACGAATTTTTCTACCGGGTGCTGCGCCGCGGCCTCGACAGGGAGGTATCGGCGATACCCCGCTTCATCGGCTCAATCCTCGGCAAGGCGGTAAACCTTCAGAACCCCGGAAGATCGTTCACCGTCGGCCAGACCCATTACAATATCGGCAACGACCTCTACCGGGCCATGCTCGACAGGCGCATGATCTACAGTTGCGGTTACTGGCGGAACGCCCGAAACCTGGACGAAGCGCAGGAGCGGAAACTCCGGCTCGTTTTCGGCAAACTCAATATCGAGCGGGGCATGCACCTGCTCGACATCGGCTGCGGATGGGGGGGCGCCGCCAGGTTCGCCGCCGAAGAGTACGGCGTCAGGGTAACCGGTCTGACCATATCGACCGAACAGGAAAAACTGGCCAGAGAATACTGCGCCGGTCTTCCCGTCGAAATAAAACTCATGGACTACCGGGATCTTTCGGGAACCTACGACCGCATCTACTCCATCGGTATGTTCGAGCATGTCGGGCACAAAAACTATCCTGCCTATTTTCAGACCGTCCGCCGGGTGCTTGCTCCGGAAGGTCTCTTTCTGCTTCACACCATCGGCAGCAACCGTACCGGCACCAATACCGACAAATGGACAAGCCGCTATATTTTCCCCAATTCGATGCTTCCATCGGCCAACCATATCACCAGGGCATCCGAAGGGCTTCTGGTGCTCGAAGACTGGCACTCCTTCGGACACGACTACTCGCTTACCCTGAAGTCATGGGCCGACAATATCGAACAGCATCGCCAGGCTCTCGAAAACGACTACAGCGAGCGGTTTTTCAGAATGTGGCGCTACTATCTGCTCAGCGCTGCCGGCTCCTTCAGAGCGCGCCATGTGCAGCTCTGGCAGATCGTATACTCGCATGGCGGCATTGAAGGACCGTTCGAAGTTCCCCGATAGACCCGGATTTTGGCATGAAAGCAACATTATCCCTGTTGTTTCTAAAAGGACAATCGATAACCACCCGTCAGCCATGGACTATCCATTGAACTCCATTCAGACACAGCATCGCCCGGCAGCGCTCGACAGCTTTTTCAAGAAGCAGCTTGAACTCATTTTCAATAGCGGAGATATCCGTATCGACGGCAACAGGCCATGGGATATCCGCGTGCATGACCGCCGGTTTTTCCGACGGGTAATCACGCAGGGAAGTCTTGGTCTTGGCGAGTCATACATGGAAGGCTGGTGGGAGTGTGACGACCTCGAAGAGCTCTTTTTCCGCCTGCTCTCGGCAAAATGCGACAGAAAAGTCGTTACACCCGAGTGGGTTATCGGCAGATTGATCGGCAAGACCTGCAATCTCCAGCACCCGTCGAGAGCATTCACGGTTGGAGAACATCATTACAATACAGGAAACGACCTGTTTGCATGCATGCTTGACAAGCAGATGATCTACAGTTGCGGCTACTGGAAAGAGGCGGACAGTCTCGATGAAGCGCAGGAAAAAAAGCTCAGGCTGGTCTTTGACAAACTCGGTCTCAGCCAGGGAATGAAGGTTCTCGACATCGGATGCGGCTGGGGGGGAGCGGCCCGATTCGCGGCTGAACATTATAACGTTTCCGTAACGGCGATAACGGTATCGTCCGAACAGGCCGGAGTGGCCAGAGAGCGGTGCACAGGACTGCCCGTCACCGTCTCACTGTGCGACTACCGGACACTGCGGGGAATGTTCGACAGAATATACTCGATAGGCATGTTCGAGCATGTCGGGTACAAAAACTATCGCACCTATTTCGAAGTGGTCAGCCGCTGTCTCAAACCTGACGGCTTATCCCTGCTGCACACTATAGGAGGAAATACGCCTGCCGCCAATGGCGACCCCTGGAGCTGCAAATACATCTTTCCGAACTCCATGCTCCCGAGTGCAAGCCAGATCACCAGAAACTACGAAGGGCTCTTCAAGCTCGAAGACTGGCACGTTTTCAGCCACGACTACTCTCTGACGCTCAAGGCCTGGCACGAGAACGTCGAAAAACACTGGCAGCAGCTGCGATCACGCTACAGCGAAACGTTTCACCGCATGTGGCAATACTACCTTCTCAGCTTCTCGGGAGCTTTCAGGGCACGATCCATAGAGCTCTGGCAGATTCTGCTTTCAAAACAGGGGGTCAGGGGGGAATACCGCGTACCGCGCTGAACGCCTTGCCGTAAAAGGCTACGGCTCGGGATAGATATAACGTGCCGGATGCATTCGCCCGAACTCCTGCACATCCCTGCGGCTTGCCTCCAGGATAACCTCAAGAGGAACCTGTTCAAGAATCATCTCCCGGAAGCGTGGCGTTCCCGCAAGGCGGTCAAAAAAAGCGCCGGAATCCTTCATCAGCCCGAGACTGGAGGGATAGAGCTTCTGCAGGGCAAGGAGCACGGCTGCCGAAGTGGCAAACGGGGAAAACCGCTTCCTGTCGGAAACCTTCAGCTTCAAACCGGAACACGCTTCATTCCTGAATTTTCCGGACTTCGGAATGAACCGGACAGGAAAAAACTCCACACCCGGCAGCCGACTGGCCCGAACCTCCCGTAACAGTCCGGCCGAATCGATGAACGGGGCGCCGAACTGCAGGAAAGGCGTATCGGTTCCCCGCCCTTCGCTCACCGCCGTAGCTTCGAGCATAACCGTTGCCGGATAGACAATCGCCGTCTCGATGTTCCTGATATTGGGAGAAGGGCTCACAAAAACGAACCCTGGAAGTTCATCGCCGAACAGCTCCCTGCGGTATCCCTCCATCTTCACCACCCGAAGATCCAGCTTCGGGAAACGGTTCTTTTTCAGCAGCATGGCGATTTCGCCGACGGTCATGGCATGAAGAAACGGCACGTCGACAGCCCCGACAAACGATTCATACCCTTTATCGAGCATGAACCCTTCCGGCTCGAGCGGCGAGATTGGGTTGGGACGGTCGAGCACCATAAAGGCGCGGTCAGCCTCCATGCAGGCCTCCATGACAAGCTTCATGGTCGATATATAGGTGTAGCAGCGGGCGCCGACATCCTGAAGATCGAAAAGCACGATATCGACGGTTTTCAGGAGGGCTGCATCCGGCTTTTTCGACGATCCGTAAAGCGAGTAGACCCTGAGCCCGTCACCGATGAGCATACCATCGGTTTTTTTCCCGGCCTCGACATTCACGGCAAACCCGTGCTCGGGCGCCATAATGAACTTCAGGTCGATGGCGTTGCGAAGCAATACCGCGTAATTGCTCCCGCCCGCCGAGGTGAGGCCTGCCGCATTGGTGACGAGCGCGACCGTTTTCCCCTGCAGTTCACGGCAACCCGAATCCTCGAGTACGTCGATCCCGCTTCTGAACGCCGCGCCCTGGAGAGGAGAGGCTGCGAGAACGCAGAAGAACAGCAGCAATGAAAAAATACCGTAACGTTTCATAAATTAAGGAGCAAGGAGCAACGGTAAAGAGGACATCCGACATGGACAAGGTACTATTTGCCGGGAAAAAGAAAAAGATGCGGAAATCCGGCAGCGCATCCTGCCGGGGAACACCGGCTCGGGAGGTTTCCTTATCGATTTTTTTTGCAAGATACCGTAAAAAATGCCATCATCAACAAGCATTCAGCCTCGGCTGCGGTCAGCTGCCGCTGAAGCAGGATAGCCCACAATGAACGGCGCATGAGCAATTTCCTGAAGCACGCATGATAAAAGCCTTTTTCAGTTTCATCACGTTCCTCATCCTCTCTCTTGCCTCCCTTGCAGGACTGGTATTCCTGTGTCTCGGCTTTGTAGTTTCCTTCCCGGCCGAAAAACCCGAAAAAGCCGACGTCATTGTGGTACTTGGCGGCGACAACGGCCTGAGGGTTGAAAAAGGCGCCGCGCTCTACAAGGAGGGCTATGCATCCAGAGTGCTCCTGACCGGCATCGACGCCCGCTTCTACCGGCCCGGGCACCCCAACTGGCGGGAACGCCGCATGAGAGCGCTGGGCGTACCCAAAAAAGCCATCAAGGTCGACACCGAATCCGAAACCACCTGGGAGGAGGCCGTAAACGCCGCGGAAACCCTGCATAAAAACGGATGGAACAGCGCCATCGTCGTCAGCGATCCCCCGCACATGCTCCGTATTCACCAGACCTGGGGAAGGGTATTCGAAGGTTCTTCGAAAAAAATCATCCTCGTCCCTACCGAACCAGACTGGTGGAACGCGCTGCTCTGGTGGAAAAACAAAACCAGCTACCGATTCGTCATCAGCGAGATCAAGAAAAACGTCTACTACTACGCCGTCTACCTCTGAAGGGGCGGCGATTGCGACACTCCTCCGCGGAAGTCAGGACGCCCCGAAATGGATTTTGCATTTATCCTCCCCTTACAGTACTTTACCCGTAGAGATCCCTGTCAGTACCCCCAGTATCAGCAGCAGTAAGCAGTACAACGGTTTTCCCCGGAAAACCGCGACCGGAAGTTCCCGCCTCGGGCGGGTGTCTTTTTTATCAATAACCCCAAAGGTAAAAAAGGAGGGCAGACTGATGCCAAAAACATCTCCGCAGTTCCTGGAGAACATGAAACTGATGTACTCCCTGCAGGAACAGTTGCTTATCAAAAAGTGGAGGGTGATGTACCTTTATCCGCCACCCGAAGGTCTCGACATGTCGCAGATCAGGGTGCTCATCGCCAAGGGCGTCGACGAAAAGTTCACAAAAGCCGTAAAAACCCATCTCCAGCAATATATGCTTGAAGGGAAAGAGCCTCCGGCAGCTATTGCCGCAACCATCAGGAACTTCGCCGACGATGTGGTGATGGGACGGGAGATCGTTGTGCGTGCGGGCGATTACATCTCGGTTCAATCATTCCTGAACAAGGCGAAGTAACACGGACTCTGCGTATGAGGCGGGGAAGAGGTTCCAGAAAACGCAAGCACGAAACACCATGAGCAGCTTTGAGAGCTTTCCGTTAATCATTGGCTGGGAACTGACACTTGCGTGCAATCTGCGGTGCCTGCACTGCGCATCGTCGGCAGGCGCCGCAAGATCGGACGAGCTTTCGGAAAAGGAGGCGCTGCTGATCTGCGATCAGTTTCCGGAGTTGCTGGTTCAGGAAGTCGTCTTTACCGGAGGCGAACCGCTCCTGAGCCCTCTGTGGATGCCTCTTGCCCGGCGGTTGCGGGAATCGGGAATTCTTGCCGGCATGGTAACGAACGGCACCATCGTAACGGCAGAAGTGATCCGTCAATTTCGCGAAACAGGAATCGGCGCGATTGCCGTAAGTATCGACGGAATGCGCCAAACCCATGACCGGATGCGGGGAAAAACCGGATTGCACGACCGGCTGCTTGACGGCATCCGGCGGCTGCTGGATTCAGGAATTGAGATCACCCTCATAACGACGGTCAATGCCCATAACCTCGGTGAACTCGAGGCGATGGAACATCAGTTTCGCGCCATGGGCATCAAACGATGGCAATTGCAGCCGCTGTTCGTGTTCGGACGCTCGCGACAACAAACGGAGATGCAGCTCTCGGCGCAACAGTATCTGCAGCTCGGGCGATTCATCCACGACAGGCAAAAATCCGCCGAACCCTCAGGCATGCAGATCATGGGCGCCGACGGGGTAGGTTATTTTTCGGAACTCGACACCCACGATACCGTGCCATGGACCGGATGCAGCGCAGGCGTCTCTACCTGCGGCATCATGAGCAATGGACTGGTCAAGGGGTGCCTTTCATGGCCGGACTCGATGATCGAAGGAGATCTCAGACAGGATTCGTTATGGTCTGTCTGGTTCAGGGAGGGAGCTTTTTCAGACACGCGCAGCTATACGGCCGACGACATGAAAGAAACCTGCAGAGGATGCGCCATGGCCGAAGAGTGCGGGGGCGGATGCACAACCATGTCCATAGCCTATACCGGAAAGCCTCACGCGAATCCCTACTGTTTTCGCCATATGGAATCAGCGGGAGCTGCCGGTTCCTCCCCCCGATGAACGGCCGCCTCGATAACCGTCGCACGGCTCTTTCAGGAAGCGCCCCCCTGCCGGAAAAGTCCGCCTTTCAATACTTCACCGACAGACCGAGGGTCAGGTCGTCCACCTTTTCGAAGGTAAGCGGCAGACGGCCTTTCCGGTAGGATAACCCGATGGCGTAGTTTCCTTTTTCGTTCAGGGCATAACTGATATCGCCCTCGAACAGCCGCACATGGCCGGGATAACCGCTGAAACCGTGCAGATACTGCCAGTCTAAACCGATCCTTACGCGCTCCAGAAACAGCGGCCAGAGGTCGGCGTGCAGTTTCGGACCTGCCCTGAAAAAGCTCTCGTCCTCGACAAGCCAGTATTTGTCGCCCCGTTCGATCACCCTGCCCCCTTCGGCATGCAGAATCGGCCTCCAGCGAAAATCGAAAAGTCCTCCGAGAACCGATCGGGCCACCCCCATACCAATATCGGTATCGACAGGCTCCCATTGGGCTTCGAGGGCCAGCACCCCGCTCTCCAGATCGAAATCCGAGGCATAGGCGAGATTCAGGCGGAAATACTGGGCATCGGAAAATCCGCCGCCCATGTATTCAACTTCGGAACCCAGCCGGAATGTCAGGGAGTTGACGTCCGTATAGTTTTCATTGCTGTTCGATACCCGGTCGAAAGAGACGCCGGGCACAAAACTCCAGGCCGTCACGCCACCATTGTCGCCTGAAGGCGCAAAACCGGTTTCGCTCCGCAGCAGGTACATCGCAGAACCGCGTAACTGCCAGATGTCGTTCCTGTTTTCGTAATCTTTCGTATAGGCTACCCAGGCGCCTTTCACGGTAGAGGGGTCCTTGCTCTGGCCCATCACGCCGATATTCTCGTAATCGCGGCGGACAAGCAGGCGTCCGTTGCCGGATGCATCAGGAGGGGCAGACGTCGGCAGGCCTCCGATGAAGCGGTTGACATCGGCAATCGGCATACCTGCGGAGTCGCCAAGCAGCTCCCGGTACTCCTCGAGCCTGAAAGAGATATCCTCGTCGAGCTTCCGGTCGAGCGCCTCCGACTCCTGCCGGTCAACCTTTCCGTCCCGGTTCGTGTCGATGGCGGCATAGGGAACCGTTACGGTGCTTTTCAGGAGCGCGGTTATTTCACTGCCCGGTTCGATCAGGCCGTTACCGTCGGCATCGAACTCCTCGACGACGGCGGCATGAACCGGAGAAATGCTGACCAGAAGGAAAAACAGAAGAATGGCCGGGCTTATTCTCATGATGCGGTAAAGTTTAGCTGTTGGTTTTGTACTCTTCGGGAACGGCGGTCCATATCAGCCGGGCAAGCTCCTCGACAGTACGGCAGGGCCCTGTCTCTCCGGGAGTCAGGGCAAGCGAAACCGTCCGGAAGCAATCATTCAGGTCCGGCGTGAGCGCACGAACGCCCGCATCGGTAAAACGCAGATCTTCCCGAAGCCGGTGCTTCAGGAGAACCCCTGTCTGCCAGTTCGCAAGACCTTTCTTGAGGGCGATCAGCCTCTTCAGTACGCCGGTTACCGTACCCTTGTCGAGAGGAACCGGAATTGCTGCAGGAGATGACATCGGAATATTTCGATTGCATTGACAAAAAAACATGACCGGCAGAGAGATGTCGTTTGCCCTCTCACCGCCGCTTTTCAGCGGGATACTCCGTAACCGCTATCAGGCGTGCGGCAAACAGATAGAGGCCGACGACGATCAGCAGGTAAAAAGAGACCCCGGAATAGAGGGCCAGTTGCCCGGAAATCCGGGAAACGCCTCCGGAAGGGCACACGGACGCGAAGGTCGAACCTGCAAGCAGGGTTTTCAGGCATCCGTCGTAATACATATAGATGAAATGACGGCTCAACACAATCGCAAGAGCACTGCAGGATACCGCAAAAAGGGCCGTCTGGAGCAGCCATTTCCTGAAACAGGTCAGCATGAGGCCTGCATTGGCAGCAATAAAAAGGGTCAGGGAGCCGGCAAGCGCCACAGCCCACGTCTGTTCCTGGTATGCCGTTGCCATCCTCTCCTGCAAAAATCCTGCGACAGCGTCCATGGTTTTCTCCGGTTAGCCCCCTGAAGATTCTATCGGAATGAGTTCATTGCCTGCCAAAAAAGCTCATCCCTTTTTCCCTGAAAATACGAACAAGAACATAGCGCCGCAAACCGTTGTTGACACCGGTATTTATATCCGTATCTTTGCGTTCGAACATTCACTTCATTACCGGCGCCACAGATGGAAAAAGAAATATGCAGTTCATGCGGACTTTGCTCGATTCAGGAATGGCCGACGCAGGAAAGCCTCCAGAGCTGTGTCTTCAGAAACGGCTGGCTCGGAAATCTCGAACGGCAGCTCTTCGGACGCGAAAGAAGTCTTGAAGACCCGGTTGAAATGCGCTTCGGCATTACAACCGAACGGTTTACCGCCCGTCTGAAACGGCGGATACCCGATGCCCAGTGGAGTGGCATCATTACAGCGATGGCGCTCAGGGCCTTCGAGCGGAAGCTTGTTGATGGCGTTGTGACGCTGCACCGGCATGCGGAACAGCACTTTTTTCCTCTTCCCGTGCTTGCCTGCAGCAGTGAAGAGATTTATGCTTCAAGAGGCAACAAACCGGTACTCTCTCCTGTGCTGCGTTCTCTTGAGACGGCATACCGCAAGGGATTGAAAAAGATTCTGGTAATAGGAGCGGCATGCCATCTGCACATGCTCCGGGATTTTTGTGAACGGTTTCCCTATCTGCAGAAGATGGAGATCCGGACCATCGGCATTCCCTGTGTCGACAACATGGACCGGAACCGGTGGCCATGGGTTCTCGAACGGATTTCGGCTTCTGCCGGGACGGCCCGGCACATGGAGTTCATGCAGGATTTCCGGATTCACATCCGCCACAGCGACGGCTCGACGGAAAAAATACCCTACTTCAGCCTGCCGCAGGAGCTTTCGGATCCCGCCATTTTTCCCCAGGCATGCATGTGCTGTTTCGACTATCTGAACAGCCTTTCGGACATCACGATCGGTTACCTTGCCGCTGAACTCACGCCACAACAGGACCGGCAATGGGTGCTGGTTCGGACAGAAAAAGGCAAGGAACTGCTCGAACTCGTCGACGATGAACTCGACCGTTTTCCCGAATGGGGAAAATGGGAGTGCGAGGGTTTTATCAGGCAAACAGCGGGAGGCATTATCGAACAGATGCAGGACACCGGCAAAATCTATTCGGCAGATCCGCTCATACCCCGGTGGGCAGGAGACCTGCTCAGTACCACCATGGGTTTCATCGGCCCGAAAGGCATCGGGTTCGCCCATTATTCGGCCGACTACCACATGATCCGCCACTACTACTACGTCAGGTCACGGCTTCCGAATCTCCTGGAGAGGCTGGTTCCTGCCCATGTACCGGTCATTCTCAAAGAGTACGGACTTCCCTTATGAGCCCCTGCCGTCCGGCGTTGCAAAAAAGTCCCGTTTCCGGAACAAGGCAAGCAGGAGTTTACCGAGCATTCTGGGTTTCGTCAGCCATCTGATTTCGGGTGAAGGCTCCCGTGCGGCAAGCATCCGGACGGCAAGAAAAGCCGATACGGTTTCGACGTCGTCGGCCATTACATTGAAAAACCTGCGTTTTTTAAGGCTTTCCGGCGAGTCGCCGCCTGCCGTCATGCGCAGGAGATCGGTCGCCACCATGCCGGGACTGAGCGTGCCGACCTGCACTCTCGATGAACAGGCCTCACGGGAAAAAGAGCGGGTGAAATAGGTCAGGGCGCTTTTCGTGGTGCCGTAAAGGGTCATCCCTTCGAGCATGAATCCGTCGCTTCCAAACCCCTCCATATTGAAAATCTTCCCTGCTCCCCTCTTGCGCATTTCAGAAAAGGCGATGATGGTGCCGTGCACCACCCCGTCGATATTGCAGTGCAGCACCCTCTCCACCGTTTCCGCATCGAGCTCCCATGCCGGTCTGGTCTCGTGGCTGACTCCTGCGTTGTTGACCCAGATATCCACACCGCCGAAACGGGCTACAGCCTCGCGATGCAGGAGAAGCAGCCCTTCGCGGCGGCTCGCGTCCGCAGCGACGCCGCATACCCGGTCTTTGTAACGGCAAAGGCGTTCGAGAGCGGCCAGTGTGGTTTCGGCGGAACTCCCGTTCACCATAACCCGGCAACCCCGCAGAAGAAACTGCTCCGCCAGTCCGAAGCCTATCCCCCGGGAACTTCCGGTAATGACAACACTCGTTTCGGCCATACCTTGGTATCCATCATGGTTCAATCAAGTCGCATGCAAACTTACCCTTTATCCCGGCGGCACTGACACTCCTGACTGAAATCGTCATCGCGCCAGTCGTCAGGCTCCTCCGATGAAGAGCGCTGGATTTTTCCGGTTTTGCCGCGGAACGGCGTCCAGAAACGGTATATCGCCCTGACGCATTCGGCAACGCCGTCACGGCACTGCAACCACTGCGCCTCATCGATATCGCCCTCACCCGCGATATTGGCCAGAAGAAAAAGCGGCGCAAGGGCAGAGAACTCCGTATCCTCCTCGAAGAGCGGCTGCCAGGTTTCCCGCAGCGGTTCGATGCCCAGAAGAAAACCCCTGGCCCAGTTCTCTACAGCCGCTCTCTCCTCCAGGCTGTCTCCGAACGAACACCTCCTGAAAAGGGGCATATAGCTTTCGGGGTCAAGGAGAAGCACGGTTTCGACAAGCTGCCTGTAGCGCACCATGATCGAAAGCATGTTCTGCATCTCGTCTATCGAAGCGAAATCGGGTGGGGAGCCGGCTTCGGACCCCCACACCAGAGGAAGCCACTGTTCCGGCTGGAGACGCTCCGGACCGGAAGCAAGAGCGGCAAAAAAACCGTCGAGCATGTCGAGATCCATAGCTCCGGAGGGCGTCGGGACGGAACAAAGGAAAGCCTCGAGTTCGCCGAGTTCGGCGCCGGTGACCGGTTTACTGGTGTTGTCGATCATAAGGCCGGATATAACCTGCTTTGTAAAAAAAGGAACCTCAATTGGAGGGAGTTTTCCCGATGCTGGGCATGCACCGGGTTAATGAACCGCTCCGGTTGTCTTTTGAAAACTAACGATTTGACGCCGAATTACCAGAAGCGCCCTGCAATTATGTGGCATGAACCCTCACCGGGGCAGTGCGGCGCGCACCGGAATGTTCGGATCGGCAAAACCTGAAAACTCGCAGATGAGGAAATAGAGCGGACCGTTGAGAAGATAGGCCGCCTGCATCCATCCCGGCACATGAATGCAGTCAACCAGAGGCAGGCCTGCGTAATTTGCCGTAGCGATATTGCGGAAATGGAAATAGTGGTAGGCAAGTATTTCGGAACCAAAAAGCAGCGACCAGTAAAGCACCACGAAAAAAACCAGTTTGCCGGGCAGCGTGCGGTTCGGAAAAATCCTTACCCAGTAGGAGTACATCAGGTAGACCCCGAAAAGGCCTACAGCCCAGGCAAAAAGCGGATAAACGGTATAACCGCCAATAAGCAGCATTTCACGGTTATAGCCGTACTGCCCCTTGGCGATAAAAAACCAGCAGCAGGCGACAAGCGAGGCGACAAGCAGGTGACGCACGGCCTGGCGGCGGGAGGTGATGTAGAGATAGGGATAGAGCAGAACGTAGACCGCAACCATCGTAAGATCTGCGCGCAGGCCGCTGAATCCGAGTGAGAGAAGCACTCCGGCACAGATAAGCTTGTCGGCAATCATGACGGATCTGCTGAAAGGAAGTGAGGCCGGACGTGAACTGCTCATCGATGTTGATTCCTTTTGCAACCGGGCGCTAACCGGTCGCTCCACCTGTTACTCCGAAATTGTTCAATTTAACAAGCGGACACGAGAAAACAGCTTCTACAGGGTATCTTTTTCCTCTGCGCTTCAGCAGTGACTGGCCGCAAGGGATGCGAAATTGGAAAGAACGAGCCGCGCATCGGGGGTATCGCGGACCTCGGCCAGAAGCTCGACGGAACGGCTCTCCCCTTCGGCCATGATATACTCCTTCATGACGGAAACCGTGTATTCGGGATGAAACTGCACACCCCATGCGCACTGCCCGACCCGGAAAACATGCACGGGATCGTGTGCGTTGCCGCCAAGAAGAGTGGCCTCCGAAGGCAGTTCGAGCACCGACTGCTCGTGGATGGCATGGGCATAAAAATGCGCGCCGACGCCCCTGAAAAGTGGGTCGGCGGAAGCTTCCCGGGCAAGCGAAACCCGAACCGTGCCGATCTCACGCCCACGTGGATTATACCCAACCCTGCCGCCCAGGGCGCGGCCGAGCAGCTGGTGACCGTAGCAGATGCCAAGAAACGGCACCCCGCCTGCAAGCAGCGAAGGAATCCATGCCTCTATGGCCAGACTCCAGGGAAGGTTGTCGGTAACCATGGCATGCGATCCCGTAACGATCACACCGCAAGAGAGCGATGGCGGTGGAAGAGGCTCGCCTCCTGCGGCATCGACGACCCGAAGCGGCATTCCGGACTCCCCTGCGACCGCCCCGATCCAGTCCTCGAAATCCCCGAAAGCCTGCAGCGTAGAACGGTAGGTCGTGCCGGCTTTTATGATGCAGAGATTTTTCATGGCGCAGCAAGGGATGCATGACTGATGGAACTGAAATGGCGGAAGCTATGATTTTTCCGGTTACGGTACAATATGATAACGCTGCACCATATTATTTTGTACTATAACGGGTAAGCGAACCACCTTCATGCTAAAGGCTCATGGCGACACACCCCAGAGAGACCATTCAGGACGAGGCTTCCGGACACACCAGGGAACGCCTTTCAGGAACGGTTGAACGCATAACCTACCATAACGGGGAAAACGGTTTCTCGGTACTGAAAATCCGGGCAAAAGGCAATCGGGAACCGGTGACGGTTGTGGGCACCACCCCGGCCGTTTCGCCCGGAGAGCTTGTAGAGTGCACTGGCAGCTGGCAGAACAGCAGGGTGCACGGCATGCAGTTCAAGGCCGACCAGATTGCCATCGTACCGCCGAGCTCCGCCGAAGGCGTCGAAAAATACCTTGCATCCGGCATGGTACGGGGAATCGGCGCGTTCTACGCAAAAAAACTGGTTAAAAAATTCGGGACCGGGGTACTCGACATTCTCGACAACGACCCCGAAAAGCTGCTCGATGTCGGGGGCATCGGTAAAAAAAGGCTCGAGATCATCACGAAATCGTGGGAGGAACAGAAAGCCATACGGGATATCATGGTGTTTCTCCAGTCCCACGGGGTAGGCATTGCTCGCGCATACCGCATCTACAAAACCTACAGGGAGGAGGCCATCGGCAAGGTTTCCGAAAACCCCTACCGGCTCTCCCTCGATATCGACGGCATCGGTTTTCTGACCGCCGACACCATCGCCTCGAAGCTCGGCATCGCCCGGGACTCGCTCATCAGGGCCGAAGCCGGCGTACGCCACGTGCTGCAGGAGCTTGCCGCAAACGGTCACTGTGCGGTACCCAGGGAGCAGCTCGTCCGTGAGGCGACGGCGATACTCGACATCTCCGAGCCGATCATCGAAGAGGCCATCGCCCTGGAAACGGGAAAATTCAATCTGGTGCGCGAGGTCATGGAGGCCGGCGAAATTTTTTACCTCGCACCGCTTCACCGGGCCGAGGAGCGAAGCGCCGCGGCGCTTGCCGCCCTTCTGCTGGGAAAGCCGCCATGGAAGGAGATCGATTGCGGCAAGGCCGTCGTACAGGTTGAAAAGGAGACCGGCCTCCGGCTCTCCCCTTCCCAGAAAGAGGCGCTCGCGCTGGTGCTCACCAGCAAGGTCACCGTCATCACCGGCGGACCCGGCGTAGGAAAAACCACGCTGGTCAATGCCATTCTGAGGGTTATCCGGAAAAAAACATCGAAAATCGCCCTCTGCGCTCCGACGGGCCGGGCCGCGAAACGGCTCTCGGAATCGACCGGCATGGATGCGAAAACCGTTCACCGCCTGCTTGAATTCGATCCGCTCACCGGCGGGTTCAAGCGAGGCCCAGGCAACCCGCTTGAAGCCGACATGGTGGTTGTCGACGAAACCTCCATGGTCGATATCGTACTCATGAGCCAGCTGCTCTCTGCCGTTCCGGCAAAAGCCGCCCTGCTCCTGGTGGGTGACGTCGACCAGCTCCCTTCGGTCGGTCCGGGAGCGGTACTCACCGACATTATCGCATCCGGATGCGTTCCAGTTGTCACGCTTACCGAGATTTTCCGGCAGGCCGCACAGTCGCAGATCATCGTGAACGCTCACCGCATCAACAACGGCGAGATCCCGCTGAACGCCGAAGGAGAAGAGCTTTCGGACTTCTATGTGGTAAGGGCGTCGACGCCCGAAGAGATCCACCAGAAACTGATGCAGATGGTAACCGAACGCATTCCTGCGCGCTTCGGCTTTCATCCGGTAAGGGATATCCAGGTGCTGACGCCCATGAATCGAGGAGGACTCGGCTCCAGGGCACTGAACGCCGAACTGCAGCAGGCCCTGAACGGCAGCGCGGAACCGAAGATATCCCGTTTCGGCACAACCTTTTCCCCCGGCGACAAGGTTATCCAGATGGTGAACAACTACGACAAGGAGGTGTTCAACGGCGATATCGGCATGATCACCTCGATCGATACCGCAGAGGAATCGATAGTTGCCGATTTCGACCGGCGTCCGGTGCGTTACGAGTTCGGCGAACTCGACGAGCTTGCGCTTGCCTACGCCACAAGCATCCACAAAAGCCAAGGATCCGAATACCAGGCCGTAGTGATTCCTCTCGGCATGCAGCACTTCACGCTGCTCGAACGGAACCTGATCTATACGGCTGTTACCAGAGGCAAGAAGCTGGTGGTGATTGTCGCCGAGCCCAAAGCGCTCGCCATGGCCGTCGCAAACAGGAAAGCCGGCCGCCGCATGACCACCCTGGCCCTGAAGCTTGCCGTGGCCACGGGAAGTTCCGGAAAACACTCTTCAGTGCAATAGGTGGCGCAGCCCGTCCGGCCAAACCGCCCGGAGCGGCGGAACAAATAAACAGAGGTGCCTCGTAGCTTTCCCTTTTTTGCTATATTTCACGCATATGAAAACATGTAACCTCTTTTTCAGAATGCCCTTGAGCCGGTTTTCGCGGTTGTACACGCCGGAAAACTGCGGAAGGCGTTGCCGATAGCAGGCTTGAGTCATGAAGCACCACTCGCTTATCTTTCTCACCGGGTTCAGCGGTTCGGGCAAATCGACCATAGGGCCGCTGCTTGCCAACTGTCTCGGCTACGAGTTCCTCGACCTCGACCAGGCTATCGAACGGAGCGCCAGAAAATCCATTACGAGAATTTTTGCCGAAGAGGGGGAAGCGGCTTTCAGGATGATGGAACTGAAAACACTGCAGCAGCTTGCCGTGAAGGAGGAGATGGTGGTGTCGCTTGGGGGCGGCGTGCTTGAAAACGACGACTGCTTCGACTTCGTCAGGAAGCACGGAACGCTCGTTTACCTGAAATCAACCGCCCGGTCGCTCTCCAAACGGCTCTGCTTCAAAACCGACCGTCCCCTGCTCAGGGGAGAGAACGGCCGGAGACTTTCGCGGGAAGAGATCGAAATGAAAATATCCGCCATTCTCGAAAAACGCGAACCGCGATACCTGGCGGCCGATTTCACGGTGCAGACCGACACCCGGCGAATCGGCTCCACGGTCGAGGAACTGACCAGAAAAATCAACCGCCATGTCCGCCAGGCAGAGCAGCAGGGCCGGAACAAACCGTAACCAGACAGACAATTGAGCAGCAATATCATCGTAGGAACCCCGGTACTTTCGGAAGCGGCAGAGCTGTACCGAAAGCACGGCCTTGCCCTGAAAACCGTCGTACTTTTCGACGAAAACACCCGTCGCCTTTTCGGAGACAGGGTTATCGGCACCCTTGAGGAGCAGGGATTCCGGCTGCTCGAGCTCTCGGTACCGGCAAGGGAGACATCGAAAAGCTTCAGTTCGGCGTACCGCCTCTACGGCAGCATGATCGAGGGCGGCGTCGACCGGAGCTGGAATCTTCTGGCCGTAGGCGGCGGCGTAGTGGGCGACCTCGGCGGCTTCATCGCGGCGAGCTACTACCGGGGACTTCCGGTCGTTCAGTGCCCCACCACCCTTCTGGCCATGACCGACAGCTCCATCGGCGGCAAGGTTGCCATCAACCATCCGCTCGGCAAGAACCTCATCGGTTTTTTCCATATGCCCGAACTGGTGCTGATCGATCCCTCCTTTCTCAGTACCCTTCCCCGGCGGGAGGTGTTCGGCGGCATGGCGGAAGTGATCAAATACGGATTCATCGCCGACCGCGATTTTCTGGAATGGCTCGAAAAGCATTTCGACCGGATAACGGCACTCGAGGAGCCCTTCATCAGCGAAGCGGTCCGGCGCAGCGCCTTCATCAAGGCCGATGTGGTGGAGAAGGATTTCAGGGAGACCACCGGGCTCAGGGCAACGCTCAATTTCGGCCACACCTTCGCACACGGCCTTGAAAAGCTTGCAGAATACCGCCATATCCGCCACGGTGAAGCCGTCACGATCGGCATGGCCTGTGCGCTCTGTCTCTCGCACAATCTCGGCTACCTCTCTGTGGACGCCATGCGCTCCGGTCTTGAGCTGATTTCGAGGTTCCGCTTTCCCAAGGGACTCCTCGAACGCCGCTTTCTTATGCACAGCGCAGAGGCCCTGCTTGAAAACATGTTCTCCGACAAGAAGAAACTCGACAGCAAACTGCGGTTCGTACTGCTGAAAAAACCCGGAGAGGCCTTTCTTCTGGAGGAGGATGTCGAGGATCGCGAAGTGTTGCGGGCGATAGAGGATGCGCGCAGGTTCTTCTCTGAAGGTAATACTATCGGTTAAGCTGGTACAGATAGTGCGCCCCCCTGGCGACGGCATGCTCCACCAGCAGCGTCTCGACCTGGAGAAGCGGCGCGACCGAGGGGGCGTTGCCGCCCGTAGCAATCACGGCGGGCGCGACCTGGCCCTGATCCAGGAGAGTCCGCATGATCCGGGCGGTCAGCCCGTCGATCTGCGACACACATCCCCAGAAAATCCCGTTTCTGATACAGGCTGCGGTTGAACGGCCGAGAAGCTCCTCCGGAGGCGCGATCGCCACAAGCGGAAGTTGCGCGGTCCGCTCATGGAGCGAACGGGCCATGAGGTCGAGACCCGGCATGATGAATCCGCCGAGGTAGGATCCGGAGCCGTCGAGCACGTCGAAGGTTATGGCGGTGCCGATATCGAGGGCGATGACGGCCTTTCCTGGAAAAAGTTGTCTTCCGGCGGCGCAGAGCGCGATCCTGTCGGCGCCGAACGATTCCGGAGAGTCGTACTGCAGGAGAAACGGCAGATTCAGGCGCGAGCTTACCTGCATCACGGTTCCGGGAAGCAGTTGCGCAAGCTGGCCGACAACGGCTGCTGACACCCCCGGCACCACGCTGCAGAGCACGGCGTCCCGCATGCCGGGATACGCGTCCCCGAAGGGATGGAGCAACTCCGGCAGCTGATCGGGCGCAAAAAGGGAGTCCGTGGAAATCGTCACGGTATCGGCAACGAGGCCGTCGAGGAAAACCGCAAAGGTGGTTGTGGTGTTACCGGCTTCAACAACCAGAACCGCAGGCTCTTTACCCGAATGGAGCATATCGGATGGACTGGAAATCAGGGCCGTTTGACGGGAACGCCGGTCTTCCCGGACAGCGCTGTGAGAAAGGCTTCGAAATCCTGAAGGTTTCTGGTCACGAAGAGCGAATCCTTCACCCTGGCCTTTCCGGCGACAACGAAAATTTTCGGCGGAGGGTTGTAGGTTATCGGCTCCTGGTAGATCGCCGTGATATCCTGGAGCTTCAGCTTTTTCTCGTTGCCCCTGCGGTCGAGATAGAGCACTTCCTCACCGGCAATCCTTACGGAATCGCCGTCCTGGCCGTGCTCGCCGACAAAGCGGGTATTGTAGTAGTTCGGCGCTCCGAGAGCGATGGTCGTCAGGATGATCAGGAGCGTGGTTTTCCAGAGACAGCCCAGATCGACCCCGTAGGTGAACTTGCCGTACCTGAAGAAAACAGCCCATCCGGCAGCGAGAAACAGCATGCCGAGCACCCAGGTGACGGTAAAGTAGGAGTCCATCCACCAGGAAGGATAGGTCATGGGGTAGTGGAAAACCTCGGGCATGGCGTTGGGCTTGGATTTTTACTGTAGGCTTGACCGGATGTTAAAAATAAGCCTTAACTTTGTCAATACAAGAGAAAATTTCCACGAACGACGACTCAACCACCCGCGATGAAATCATACCACAAGGAACTATGGATGCAGGTGCCCTCAAGAATGGACTTCGTCAACATTACCGGCGATGTTGAGAAAGCGCTTCAGGAGAGCGGCATCCAGGAGGGGCTC